>JANYFP010000449.1 GCA_025362555.1 Verrucomicrobiota bacterium | reverse complement strand
TGCGCCTGATCCGGCCCGGATAAACAAACCCTAATGTCCAACAACGCCCCAGTCTCTATGAATATCCTGCCATCTGCGCGCGCCTCGGCCCGCCGTTCCGCTCCGTCCGCACTCCCGGTGCTGTTTTTGCTGATGCTGGTTTCATCCGCCTCGCTGGCTGCGCAGACTCCTGCGCCGGCCACGCCGGCGGCCGCCAGCAAAGATGACGTCGTCGTCTTGTCCCCTTTTACGGTCTCCTCCCAGTCGGCGGATCGCTATCATGCGGCGGACGCCATCTCCGCCGTCCGCGTGCGGGCACCGTTGCTCGACACGCCCAGTTCAATCTCTGTGATCACGCGCGACATGATGGATGACCTCGCGCCAAACCGCGTCTTCGATGTTACCCGCTATGTTGCCGGTGTGCAGGAAGGTCGCGGCATCCAGTTTCAAGACCGCATGATCATTCGCGGATTCGAGACGCAGAATGGTGCGCGAACCGTGGATAATTTCCTGCAATCCGCAGATGCCGACAATGTGGAAGAATCGATCATCGATCGCATCGAGGTCACCAAAGGGCCCAACGCCATCCTCTCGCCCGCCGGTGCGCCTGGCGGCTCGCTCAACATCATCACCAAATCCCCGGTTTATCGCCAGCAGGGCTCACTCACGGCGCAAGTCGGATTGTTCGACTCTCAGAAGGGGACGGTCGACCTCGGCGGACCGCTCACCGCGGGCAGTCCGTTTGCGTATCGATTTGTCGGTTCCGGCCAGCATACTTCTCGTTACTGGTCCTCCGACGCCAAGATGACGAGCTGGACCATCGCGCCCATGTTCTCGTGGCGCATCAACGAAAAATCCCTGCTCACGGTTAAGTTTATTTCCTCTGAACATTGGAGTTTCCGCGAGCCGCTGTTCATCCTTTCACCTGATACGACGGCGGCCACGAAGGAGCCAAAGTTGCTGGCGGGCATCGACCCTAGCGGCTTGAACGGCATTCAGCCCTGGAGTCATGTGGGCACGAAGAGCGATGATGTTTTCGCGGTATATACGACCAGCTTCGACGAGCACCTCAACCTCCGCGTCGCCGCCAACGGCCGTCGTTACCACGAGGACTCCGATCAGAATTTTCTTTCCACGCCAGGGCTGGGTAGCCGCTACAACCCGACCACAGGCGAACTCACGCAAGACTCCACTTGGGCTCTGCAAAATACTGCGCTGCCCTATAACGCGACGACCAATTCCTACGTCGCCACCTATTCTCCGTGGATCAATCCGACTAACATTCCCAATCGCGGCGACATTCAGGACACGCTCCGCCGGACCGCCAGCCTCCAGGCTGACCTCGTCGGCATTTACCAGTTCGGCGCAGTCAGCTCGCAGACCATCGTGGGTGCGGCTTATTCCCGCCAATACGCCTATAACCAGACGAAGAGTGCCAATTTACCCGGCATTAACTTGCTCGCTCCGGTGGTGGCCTACCCGGCCTATCCCGCCAACTGGACGGCCAACAACGGCAGCTCGTACACGAATACCCAGGCCTACATCAGCGAGCGCCTCGGCCTGTTCGACAATCGCCTTTATCTCACTGGCGGCCTCATGAACTACGCCACCGTGACCAAGAGCTGGAATGAATTGACCCACAGCGTCCCCAGCTTGCTCGATGACAACCGGAATATGTGGAGCGCCGGCGCCTTGTTCAAGGTCACGGACCACGTCTCTGGTTATTACAGTCACTCGACCAACGCCAACCCCACCATCGTCAATAACACCCAGGCCTTGTGGCGTGCGGGTGTGCAGGATGAGTTGGGCGTGAAGACCGAGTTCTTCAATCGCCGCCTTTCGGTCAACGCCGCCTACTTCCAGATCTCGCAGACCAACGTCACGGTTCCGAATCCGGCCTATCAGACTGATCCGACGCAGCCCCAGACGCTCGTCTCCGACCTCAGTAACAAAGGCTTTGAAGTGGAGCTCATGGGCAGCCTCACGAAAAATCTCTCCGCCATCGCCACCTACTCGCATCTTAATATGCGCGATGCTCTCGGTCGCATGGTCCGCGCCGTGGCGGACAACAACAGCTCGCTCCTCCTCAACTACCACTTCGAAGACGGTGGTGCGGCCAAGGGTCTGGCGGTTAACTTCGGTGTCATCTACAGCGGCAAGCGCGCGGGTGATGTGCCGGCGGCCGGCTTTACCGCGCTCGGCGTCGTAGAGAAAGTCAGCTTCTACCTGAAGCCGCAGTATCTCATGAGCCTCGGCGCCAGCTACCGCCTCGACCAGCACTGGGCTTTCCGCCTGAACGTCGACAACCCTTTTGACGATCACGATTATATCTCCGTCGCCGGCGGCCGCATCAGCGGCACCGGACTCACGACCCAGCCCGGCCTCAATGTGCGCTTCAGCACGACGTACAGTTTCTAAGCCGCGTAAGTTCAGCCCGTTCTTGTCGTGACTATTATCCCCGGTTCCCCGCCGGCGGAGTGGCCCGCCGCTTCGTCCGAGTTTGATGTCCGTCGCTTCGGTGCCGTCGGTGACGGGCTGACGCTCGACACCGACGCCATCAATCGCGCCATCCTCGCGGCTCACGCTGCCGGTGGTGGCACGGTGGTGGTCCCGGCGGGAAATTATCTCAGCTACTCCATCCGACTTAAAAGCCACCTCACGTTGCGCCTGAATTCCGGGGCAACGTTGATCGCCGCTGATCCGCCGGCTCGCGGTAAAACGGGCGGCGACCAGGGAGAAAGTGTGGGCGGCTACGATGCCCCTGAGGACGCGGCGCCCAACGTTCACCAGGACTTCGGCCATTCGCGTTTCCGCAACAGTCTCCTCTGGGGCGAGAATCTTGAGAGCGTGACGATCCTTGGTCCGGGTCGCATTTTTGGTCGCGGACTCAGTCGCGGCAACGGCCGCATCGCGCTCCCCGTCGGCGAAGTGGCGCCGCAGCCGCCGGGCCATTTGCCGGATGTGCTCGAGGCTGACGGTCCGTTCGAACCTGAGGGCGGTGCACTCGTGCCGGGCGAGTTTGGTTATCCTAATGCCATCGACACGCTCGCCGCCGGTGTCGGCAACAAGGCGATCGGTCTGCGCAGTTGCCGCAACGTGATTGTGCGCGATCTCACCATTTTGCATGGCGGACACTTCGCGATTCTCGCGGCGGACTGCGAGCACGTCACCATCGACAACGTCTTCATTGACACCAATCGCGACGGCATCGACATCGACGCGTGCGCCAACGTCCGCATCTCGAATTGCTCCGTCAACTCGCCGTGGGATGATGGCATATGCGTCAAATCCTCGTGCGGTTTCGGCGGACTCCGTCCGGTCGAAAACGTGACGATCAGCGATTGCTACGTGAGTGGATTTGTCGAAGGCACGCTCTACGACGGCACGCGCTCCCGGAAGGTGCTGCATCGGGGCGGGCCGATCGGCCGCATCAAGCTCGGCACCGAGGGGAGTGGAGGTTTCCGGAATATCGCGATTACCAACTGTCTCTTTGAATTTTGTCGAGGCCTGGCCCTCGAACAAGTGGACGGCGCAATCATGGAGGACGTCGTGGTCTCAAACCTCTCGATGCGCGAGGTGATGAACGCGCCGATTTTTATCCGGCTGGCCGGGCGGTTGCGTGGGCCCGGCGCGACGGCTCCCGGCACCGTCGGTCGGATTGCGATCAGCAACGTTATCGCCCACGACGTGGCGCCGGCACACGGCATTTTTATCGCCGGACTCCCGGGGCACCCGGTGACGGATGTGCGGATCGATGGCGTCCAATTGTATTCCCGGGGCGGTGGGACTGAGGCCGAGGCGCGCCGCGCTGTGCCGGAAATGGTGCGCGATTATCCTGAGCCGATGTTGTTTGGCACTCTGCCCGCGTGGGGTGTCTACGTCCGCCATGCTGCGAGAATTCAACTGAGTAATATTACACTGCGCCTGCTCAATCCCGACCAACGTCCGGCGATTATGTTGGATGATGTAATTGCGCCCGACTTCTCCGGCATCCGCCTGCCGGATGAATCAGCAACGGGCAGTTGGGTGTTGACTGGTGTGCAAGCCTTGCGCGTGCGGGACTGCGACGGCCATCGCGACGTGTCGCGGTGAGGTGAGGTTTACTGAGACACCAGCTGTAGGAGGGGCTTTACGCCCCGATTTTCCTGGCGACGGCCAGGAAAAACACCGAGCTGGTAGCGCTAGAGCATTTTCGATTTAGTCAGACGCTGCTCCGGAGTAGCTACAGGCCTCCGTGCCTGTAGGTTTGATCGAGCCGAGCGTGAGAACCCGGCAGGCCGGGACGCCCGCCGCTACACCCGAATTCGACGTCGATGCCGTAATCGTGATGCGTCTATCTAGAGCAAAAATGCTCTAGCAACCGTGTCCCCGACATCCAAATCGGGGTGTAAAGCCCCTTCTACAGCTCGGGCCAGCCAGCGGGGTGAGGTTACCCCGCACCACCTTCAATACCATTAATCGATGAATCTCACGGCGACCGCTGCACATTCTCCGCGCGGATGGTCCACGTTCCGTCTTTTGGGAAACCCGGAAATTCTTCCGTGCAACCTTCCCAGCCTGCGATCATGAGCGCGGCCGCCGCGAGAAACGCGCCGTTGGCCGGCAGATAAACGGCGATCTCTCGTCGTCCGGCGCCTTGGCTTGATTGCGCGCGATCACTTCCGACCGGACAATGGCCATTCGGGAGGTAGCGATTGTTCGGTCCATCGCGTAATAGAATTTCCACGGCGTCAGCCGGTCGTCCGAGTCGTGTGGCCGTCATCGCCACCATCGGATAATCCCAACCGAAAATTTTGGTTTCCCAATCCCAGTCTTTGAGGACGGCATCGAGGGTGCGGTTCATCGTGGCACGGTTTACCGCGGGCGTCTCCGGCAGGAAGCCGAGTGGCATCAGCATCTGCGGATGATCGTGACGGCTCGCGGGATTGTCCCAGGTATCGGGCACGGATTCGAGTGCGACATACTTGCCGTCTTTTTCCGGCAGCGGCGGCAGGTGCGCGATAATATGATCCCACGCCGCTTCACGTGAGAGGCCGGAGCGCACGCGCCAGCGTTGCGCGGTTTCGAGTGCCCAGCGCCAGTAGGCGAGTTCGAAAGACGGATTCTGGCTCGTGGCCGGGTCGTGGATTTCCTGTGCGATCCACAGTGGCGGGCCGAGCCCGTATTGCCCGCGCTTCACGTCGAACTTCAACATTGAAGCGAGGCCCTCGGCGGTTTCCTGCACGAGCGCGCGGTATTTGGTCAGATTCTCCACCGAGGGAGATTGGCGGAGAATCAGGTCGCAGAGATAAATCGGATGCGGCTGATTCCACACGATGAGCGGGTTGCCGCCGGGACTCTCGCGTCCATCGGGACCGACCATCTTGGCCCACCGTGCTCCGCGCAAACCGCGGCTCGCTGCCAGCGCACGGGCTTCAGGCAGTTTCAGTAAAAACCAGTCGAGGTTCTTCTTCGCCAGCTCCGGTTCGCTCCACAAAATAAAATGCGCCGTGTGCCACCAAATCATCTCCGTGTGGTGTTTGCCGTACCAGGTGTTGCAGGTGAGCCCGCTCTCCTGGGGCGGCACCTCACCCACGCATTGCACCGCGGTCAGATAACGCGAGAGGATGATCCGATCCTCCATTTTCCGAGCGAGCGGATTAGTGCTGCCAGTGAAATCCGCCGCGGCTCCTGAACGCCAGAACCCAGCCCAGTGTTCCGTACTGCGCTGGGCAATTGCAAGAGCCGGCGCGTCCGCGGATTTCTCGCGCGTGAAGTTAAGTGATAACTCAATGACGTCAGTGCGAGAAGGGTAGGCCAGCGAGCTTGCTCGCGCTTCCGGGGCGCCCGCAAGCGGGTCGCCTACCGCCGTCGAAGAGGCATTCGACAAGGTTTGGAAATACGCCCTGGTGCGAGTCGGATCGCCGAAAGTGAATTGATGTGCACCGGCTGCCGTCGCCGGGAGATTACTGCGCACAAAATAGGACGCGTTGGACACATTTCGCGCGATGAGGGTTGGGGCCACGAGCTCCGAACGATGCGACTCCGGCTGGCTCCAATCGAGAGCTGGAGTATTCTTGGTCGCGACATCGTGTCCGCGCGGGAACGCGAGGCGTACACGGAGTTTGCCGGCGGCAACCAAGGCTGATTCCAGCCGCACCGACACCGTGTCGGTTAGCGGATCACTCGCGGTTGTCACTGTCACCGGCCCGCCGCCGAGTTCATAGCGGCTGGTGATGATGCCGGTCCAGAGATCGAGCGTCTGTTCAGGTTTCTGAATATCGGCGGGAGTGAAGGGTGTGCCGTCGGGTTTGTCCCACTCGAGTGAGAGCTGGCCGAGCGGATGCAGGCGTGGATTGCGGCGCAGCCAATCGGAGGCGGGCGTGCCGAGTTCGGTCGGGAGTGACACCGTCGTGCCGTCGGCTTGCGTATAGTTGCGACTCGCATCCGCGAGCGAATAGCCAGCAGGATTGTCATCGGTGGTCCAACACCAGCGGGCCATGGTTTCGAGTGGAATGCCGTTTTGATAATAGAAGTCGCCGAAGGTTTGCAGTCCTGTGATATCCACCGTGAAGGCGAAACCGCCGTTGCCCACGGTGAGCGGCGCGGTTGGGTCCACTTGACGGATCACGGGATTGTGTCGACGCACCAGAGCTTCGCGGTCGATGGGCGTGGCGGCGGTGAGCTTCACGGGCACGGCCTCGTTGCCAGGTTGGAAGCGGAAGAAATCAAAGTACGCTGCGCCGCCGCCATCGCCGTAACTGAACAACGCCAGTCGCGCGCCCTTCCATTGGCTGAATGCCAAAGTGATGGCGACGCCGGTGTCGGTGAAGGAGGCGCCATCGAGACTGTAATGCAGTCGCGCTTGGTCGCCGTGATATTCGCCGCGAAGCCAGACGCTGCCGTTTTTGAGTTCAGGCCCCGTTCCTCCTTCCCAAAATATCCGGTTCACGCCGTTTACGCGCACCACGCCGACGGTTTTGAAAGTCTTGCCACTCATGAACGCCACGCCTGCGCGCTGGCTATCGGTCAGCGCCGCAGCGTCGAGCTTCACCTCAAACGAACCCGACTGGCCCCAGAGTTTTTGCGTGAGACTGTTGCGGGCGAGCATCGGCTCGGCGGCGGGCTGGCCACGCAGCCGCAGCCAACCGGGCCGCTCGGTGAGCGACCACGCTTCTTCCACGGGATTGTGATTCCACTGCCACTGTGGCGACAGTACTGAAAAGTTAAATTCATCGCTCGTTTGGGGGTGGCTGATGGGGGTGCCGGCTCCGACGGCGGGCTTTTTTCCGCCTGAGACTGGCCGGCCGTGATCGCCGAAGACGGGCCAGTCGTCGGCGCCCCACTGCACCGGTTGCAGCAGGGGTACGCGCCCGAGAGGACCGGCTGACTTGAAGCCGATGAACCACGCCTCACCGTGATCGAGTTCGACGATGCCACCCTGATGCGGACTGCTATCGGGCATCACGACGCGGCGCTCGTAGGGTCCGGTGATGTTTCGCGAACGCAGCATGGTCTGGCCGCCTTGCTCGACCCCGCCTTCGGGCAGCGAGATGTAATACCAGCCGTGACGTTTAAATAATTTTGGCCCTTCGGCGACCGGGCCGCGGTAAATTTCGACGCCCTCGTCGAGCAGTCGCAGACCGTCGTCACTGAGCTGGTGCAAGATGAGCGGGCCGGCGCCGAGCTTACCGTGCACGAGGTAGGCCTGCCCATTGTCATCCCAGAACGGACACGGATCTTCCCACTGGTCGACGGTCTTGATGGTCGCCATCTCCCACGGGCCGGCGGGATTTTTCGCCGTCCAGCGGTAGAGGCCGTCGCGCGGCGTGCAGACATAAAGATAAAAGAGGCCGTGGTGATAACGCAGCGATGGAGCCCACGTGCCTTGCGAGTAGGCCTGCATGGTGTCGTATTTTGGATCCACCGGCAACCGATCGAAGACGCGACTGATGATTTGCCAATTCACGAGATCGCGCGAGTGCAGCACCTGAATGCCCATGAAATGAAACTCCGACGCGACCAAATAGAAATCGTCGCCCACGCGGATCACATCCGGATCGGAATAGTCGGCGGGCAAAATTGGATTGCGGTAGGTGCCGTCGCCTTGGTCGCCCCACGGCAGTGCCTTTTCGTTCGCCGCCCGCAGCGGCAGGAGCGCAAGTAGAAGCCCGATCACTCCGATCACGAGCGTACCGCCGGGGCGGTGGCGGAAAATCGGGATGCGGGTCTTAGAGTGGTGCGACATAATTGTCTGGGGCGCCGTGTTTGCGCATGTGATGCTGCACGCGGTTGAGGGCGAATAGGGCCAACAAGTAGCAGGCGCCCATCATCAGGTACACGAGCCGGTACGGTCCGATCACCACATCGCCTGCGCCGGGCAGCGTGAGGGTGTGCGACCAGCCTTTGAGAGCGTCGAGGATCCAGCCGCAGGCGGGACTGATGATCACGGCGATCATCAATCCCTGGACAATCGTGTTGGCCCCGGCGAGTTGGCTGTAGCGCTGCGGATGGAAGACTTCTGCGGTCAGTTTGAGTTGAGCCATCATCACGACCCAGAACGCCACCCCGAAAAGCAAGTTGCCGATGAGGAAGGACGTGGGCCCGGTCGCGAACAGGAACGTAAACACATAACCGAGGGTGATCAAAATGAGTCCCCAGCGGAGGACATCAATGGCGCCCCGGCGATCCACCAGCCAGCCTACCGGGAAGGCGATCACAACCCAGACCAAGAGCGGGTAGGTCCGAATCAGGCCGATCTGCTTCAAGTCCATGCCGAGTTCATGTTGCGGGAAGAAGATGGTGAAATGCGACAACCCGAGCAGCGCGCCGTAGAGGCAGATACGCACGACGTAGACCCAGAGATAGACGGGATGCCGGTAGGATTCGCGCACGAACACCTTAGTGGCGGCCAAGAATCGCCGCCCCCGGCCCGCGCCGTCGCCGGCCGGATTCCTTTCCACTGGCGGGTAAGTGCCCTCGCGCACAAGCCAGCAAAGCAGTGAGAAGCACACCAAATTTAGCACTGCGATGCCGATGAAAATGTGCCGGCTGTGCGTCTCGGTGAGTCCGAGCAGCCAGTACGTCACGACGGCGGTGCCGGCTGCGCCGAAAACCCGGAACAGCGCGAGGAAGCGGCCCATGTGCGTATCGGGAATCACGTCACGCAGCAGTCCGAAGAAGGTGGTGTTGGTGGCGTTCTGGACGGCGCGGTAGAGGAAGACGAGGAGGCCGAAGACCATGATCACCGGCGCGACCGGCAGCAGGTGCAGCCAGTTGTTGATGATCGGAATGCCGGAGAGCCACGCAGCGATCTCGGGTGAAAACGGGGTCATGGCCAGGAACAGTGTCACGAATGGTGTGACCCAGAAGAGCACGGGGATGCGACGGCCCCAGCGGGTCCGAAGCCGGTCGCTCCAGTATCCGAGCGGAGGCATGATGATCAACTGCAACACCGAGTTGACGGAGCCGATGATGAACGCGATTTCCTTGTCCGAGGCGCCGTGGAACTTCAGCAGTACGGGCAGGACCTGCGGCTCGACGATGTCGATGAGCACGAACACCACTTCGGCACCCAACAGCCACGCAAAAACCGTGCGCAAGCCACTGGCCGTGTAGGTGAGCGTGCCGGCGCGATAGACGGCCGGGGACGCCGCAGGACGAGACGCAGGGGATGACATCAGGAAAGGAAGATCGTGGGGGTTACCTTCGAAAAATAAGAGTGGTGACGACACTGAGGAAGCCAAGAACCGTCGCACTTTCCGCGTAAACTCAGGGCGATGTGGCCCGACTCGGAGACCCGCGCGATACGGACTCTGCATGCCGTGTAGGCCAGCGCGCTCTTGTCGGGACGTAGCGTGGCGAAGGCCGACGCACGCGCTCCGAGATTTCCTGAATCCATGTTGGCCCGCGAAACACGCTAAACACACGAAATTAATACACTGATGGTCCACCAATGCTAAAGCTAATTGTCTCGCGAAGGATGCGAAGGGGGCGAAGGTCTAGTTTGGATTTTCCGAGGACATCTAGCTTGGGGTAGGGGCGCTTGCCCTCAAGCGCCCTGCTTAACGCCCGCGTTTGCATCGACTACTTCGGCCCTCAAGAACTTGCCGAGCCTACGAGTTGAATGCGTTACTATTTCGATCTGGCGCCGAGCATACGCTGGGGGATTTGTTTTTTTAGACGTCGACCACATGCCCAATAGGCTGACCGCTTATTTCTCCCCGGAAAATCATCAACTCGGTTGAGCTGAATGCCCTGTCGGACAGAAGGGGCCGCCAATTTTGACACGCTGATGGCTTTTTTGCTAAGCTGGGCGCGCTATGAAAATTCAAGACCTCATCTTGCAGAAGAAACTTATCCGAGATGGTGCGCCATCGCTGATTTTTCCGCAGTGTCCGCCTTTTGATTTACTTCGCGATCAATTGCTGTTCGATCGGAAAGAACTATATCGTGATGCGTCTGGTTCACTTTGGGTTATGTTGAATACGACCGCTGGTATTTTTCGAATCAGTGAGCCGGGCTTGCGTTTTTTTGAAGGAGAGCTTGGTGATGATTACGATGCACTATAATAACTTAGAAAAAGAGGCCCCAGCTCACCACAGTCAACGAGCTGTATTCGGACTAATGCAGGCCGGTTGACGATCCGAACCTGATTTAGTATTACCACAGATCATGAAATTATCTCCATATCCTGTGGGCGTTATCAGCGACGGGAAAAAAGTATTTTATCCTATCCCGCTTTCCGACGGTACAACGGTCATCAAGCTCTGCGATGCTACTTCCAGATTTGATGACAGCGGATTTGGTTTCGTCGATATCGCTTATTGTGAGATGAGTGAGAAAGGTATCGGTTTTAGCATCCTTATCACACTGAGCGAAAGTGAAGCGAGTGAGCTGAAACTAGTAAGCAAGACGGAGTCGACCTTAGATTCTATAGACAACTCTGGTGCTTCATTTTTTTGTGACTGACTGATTGCGGTGGATAAAGATGAAAAAAGGGCCACTCACGCAAGACGAGATTCGTCATCTTAAGCATCGCTTGGATGTACTGCAGTCGTTTAATGACGTCATGGCCGATTCGCGCTTCACCACGTCATCAGGAGGGAGCCCCGAAGGGAGGATTTATAGAGGCTGTAAGGACGGTGCGATTGCCACCTGTCGGGCGTTGGCAGAGCGGTTTGGTATCACGATGACCTCGCTGAACTGGCAGCAGCTTGCTCCGTGTACCCCGACATTTCGAACGCTGGTGAATAGTTGCTATGTAAATGCCACGACGGGAGAGGTAGAGGCGTTGTGGGAAGTATTGATCGCAGCCAATCGGGCGGTGTGTCATCTCGAAGATAAACTGATCGATCATCGGGTTGACGAGCCGACGCTCCAGCGTGCTATTTTATTGATCACATCCATTGCAAAATGGAATATGAACGAAGCCGCTCTTTCATTTTAGCCGTAATGAAAGCAAATCTCTGAATTCTCTACTACCGGATGGCATGACTAGGCCATCGAGCATCACAGATATCTCTGGAGCTACGCCGTCTGGGTCAGACGGTAAACGTTGATCGGCTAAAACTCACGCATCATTTTATTATGAACAAAATTACAGCATTAATAGGCATATTCTTCGTTACACTGCTTTCTTCCGGCTGCTCGAGTCTAGCAATCGTCCAATTGTCCTCTGATACGTACATGGCATCCAAAACCAGCGCCGGGGGCGTTTTCGTGAGTATGGCGTCTTTGAAAACAGAAGTCATTTGCGCTGCGAATGCTTTTGCCGATAAAAAAGGTAAGATTGCGATACCGATTGCTTCTGAAGCGAAGCCGGCTGTTCCACTGCGCAATCCGTCGTTTGAGTATCAGTTTCGTGTCGTCGATAAAAATTCCCTGGAAGCAAAAGGCGGAGCACTTATTCCGAGAGCTGATTTAGTTGTGGAGAAGACAGAAAAAATTTCAGCCGATGTACGCATGAAGGATGACAAAGCACTCGATCTTTATACAGAGCTTACCAAGCTTGATGAGCTCAGAAAAAGGGGCGTCATCACAGAGGAAGAATTTGCCTCGCAGAAAAAACGTCTATTCGCAAAGCAGTGAGTAATTCAAAGCGGTCAGGTTGTGTCTATGCCCGTATAATAAAAGGAACTACTGGCTCCTTCGAATGTTCTATATCACGAAAATTGACTGAGGCCTGCAGAAGGGGGCTGGTTTCCTGCCTATAATTTGCGTATTTTTTAAGCCAAAGAAAAGCGATTGATATGGAAACTATGATAATGGAATTAATGTCCCTTGGGAATTCTTTCCTGCCGACTCGAAACCAAATAGACCTCGCATGGATTAGCCCCCATCCGTAACGCTTGATTGAGTACTTACCCATCATGAAAATTGAATTGTTCACCGTAAGTGATTTCGCGGCAGACTATGCCGGGAAGCTTTCTGTCGTTGGGGTCTTCGACACGCTTTTTGCCAAGCAGGCACCGATCGTTCATCCGCATTGGTGTGTCGCGGTTAAAATTCGCTTTGAAAAAATCGAAGAGGGGCAGAAAAGGATTCGATTATCCATCTCCGATGCCGACGGTAAAGCCGCCTTGCCTGCGTTAGAGATGCCGATTGTCGCTGCGGTACCGGATGATGCTCCATCCGCGACAGTGAATCTGGTGGTGAACTTTGGCGGAATAAAGTTCGAGCGGTTTGGCGAGCACTCGGTGGATCTGGCGGTCGATGGTCGCCATGAGGCAAGTATTCCGCTTTTTGTGAGACAGGTGCCGTAGGGTGATTAAGGAGCGCGTGCATTGGCCTTCGCTTAGCGACGTATTGCTAAGTGTACGCTGGCCTGCGGTTGAAAAACGCAGAGTTCGGATTAAACGCGGAGGGCGCGGAGAAGATTTGAAACCGAGGGTCGCTTGTACGTGTTTGAGAAAGAAATCCTCGCCCTTGTTTCTCGGTGTTTTCCTCCAAGCTCCTTCCTGCTCCGCACGCTCCGCGTCCTCCGCGTTAAATTCCGGGCTTCTCGCTTGGGTGAGACTAATACCGACGGCTTTTAAGCTTTATACTTTTGCTGGACAATGGAGTGGTAGGGGCGATTGCCCTCAATCGCTCTGTGCACCCCGAGGGCCGTTGAGGGCAACGGCCCCTATCCAAGTCTAACTTTCAATAGCCAGTGGTATATGGTGTGTCCGGACGTTGAACAACTGGCGTGATCGTAATTCCCTCGGCCAAATCGCGGCGTAAA
>JANYFP010000434.1 GCA_025362555.1 Verrucomicrobiota bacterium | reverse complement strand
CATGGGAGAGGAGCTTGAGGGCAGGCGTTTCGCGGGTGGAATCGCTTGCAAGCAAGCTCCGACATTCGGCATCCGGCTTGTGGGGTTGGCGGCGGCTTATCCGCGCTTTTGCTTAATGAGTTGTTCGAGCTTCACGATGTCCGCCGCGAAAACACGAATGCCCTCGGAGGTTTTTTCCGTGGCCATGGCGTCTTCGTTCAGGGCGAAACGGAAAGCCTTTTCGTCGAAGGAGACTTTCTGTAGATTCGCTGATTTTGCTATGGCGGGATCAAGTTTGCGCACGAGCGGATCGGTGCTGGCCTTGAGTTCCGCGAGGAGCGAGGGGCTGATGGTGAGGAGGTCGCAACCGGCGAGTTCGGTGATTTCGCCTTTGTTGCGGAATGACGCGCCCATGACTTCGGTTTTGTAGCCGAATTTTTTGTAGTAAGTGTAAATTTGGGTGACCGACACCACGCCGGGGTCCTCGGTTGGGGCGTAGTCTTTGCCGGTGCTTTTCTTGTACCAGTCGAGGATGCGACCCACGAATGGGGAGATGAGCTGGATATTGGCTTCGGCGCAGGCCACGGCTTGAGCGAACGAAAAGAGCAGCGTCAAGTTGCAGTTGATTTTCTCTTTCTGTAGAAGTTCGGCGGCTTTGATGCCTTCCCACGTGGAGGCCAGCTTGATTAAAATGCGTTCGCGCGGGATGCCGGCTTTTTCATAGAGCGCGATGATCTCGCGGGCCTTGGCAATCGAGCCGTCGCGATCGAAGGACAGGCGGGCGTCCACCTCGGTCGAAACGCGGCCGGGGACAATCTTAAGAATTTCGAGCCCAAAGAGCACGAGTAATTGGTCGATGACTTTTTCGGTGCTGGCGGCGGCGCCGGCGTCTTTGATGGCTTTGTCCAGCAGGTGGGCGTAGCCGGGCATCGCGGCCGCTTTGAGGATCAGGCTGGGATTGGTGGTAGCGTCTTGCGGCGCGTATTCCTTCATGCTGCTGAAGTCGCCGGTGTCGGCTACGACTTTCGTGAATTGCTTGAGCTGGTCGAGTTGCGTGGAGGTACTCATATTTTTTGAATTTGCTGGGACGATAAAAGAGGCGGGTGGGCTCGCAAATAGTTTTTCATCCACTCGATTCCGCCGGCTTCGTCGTTGAAGGCGCCGTCGAGTTGGGACTCGAACGCGGCATCGAGGGTTCGTTTGAATTGCGGGCCGGGTTGATAGCCGAGTGTAATCAGGTGTCGGCCGAGGACGATGGGTTTTGGCGCGGCATGTTCCAGTTCCAGGCGTTGGGCGCCAGTGCGCAGATGTTCAATGCGGGCGACGGTTTCGCGAGGAATCAATGGGGGGCGGCCGAAGTGGTCGGCCAGCATCACCGCGATGAGTTGATTGATGGTGGCGGGAGCAATTTTTTTCGCCAATCGGCGCACGGTCGTATCGCGAAATTCACTCTGCCCATGGTGATGCATGAGGTGGTTCACGACGAGCGGGCGCACGAATGTGATCAGTTCGAGCGGGGCGCCAATGCGTTGAAGGAACGTCTCGGCGATCGGCCCGCCGGCGGCCTCGTGTTCCATGCTGGTCCAGCGAAGTTGGCCGCGTCGCTCCAGTTGCTTCGTGGTGGAGGGCTTGCCGAAATCATGCCCCAGTACACTAAAGGAAAGGATGCGTCGGGTGTGCGCATCGCCCTCGCGCCAAGCATCGAGGCCGGCCAAGGCGTCGAGGCAGTGATTGGTGTGGGTCAGCACATCGCCTTCGGGGTGCCACTCCGGTTCCTGCGGGACGCCATCAAGGTCGGCGATTTCCGGGAAATGTTTGAGCCAGCCCGTTTGTTTTAGGACGTCGATGCCGAACGACGGTTTTTTGGCTTTGGTGGCCCATTTATCCCATTCCCCCCAGACGCGTTCAACGGGCAGTTCTGTATATGAGTCGGCGATCGAGCGGCAGAGCGCCGCAGTTTCAGGCGCGAGCGTGAGCTCAAACCGGGCAGCTAACTGGAATCCGCGCAGGACGCGGAGCGGATCTTCGGTAAAAGCCGCACTAGTGTGACGCAGGATTTTATTATTTAAGTCTTCAGCTCCGTGATGGAAATCCAGGAGGCGGTCATCAAATGGATCGTAAGCAATGGCGTTGATCGTGAAATCACGGCGGGCGGCCGCTTCGATTTCCGTCAGCGTGCTGTCCGGGGTGATGGCGAATCCGCGGTGGCCGGCGCCAATTTTCGATTCGCGCCGCGGCTGGCTGAAATCGTATTCGCGCCCTTCCAGTCGCACCTTCAGCACGCCAAAGCTCCGGCCAACGAGATCGGTGGGGCCAAAAGCGGCCAAGGCGCGGCCCATCGTTTCATAATCGAGATGGAAGACCTCGATATCGAAATCCTTCGGCTCTAATCCGAGCAGCCAATCACGCACACAGCCGCCGACCAAGCGCGGTTGTCCACCTGCAGAGCGCAGAGCGGAAAACGCGGCGAGGAGTGGCGGGGGCAGCGTCATGCTTTGGGCGATTGGAGAGCGTTGATGGCGACAAGGAGCCACCCGATTAAGAATGCTAGGCCGCCTAGGGGAGTAATGGGTCCAAGCATTTTTGGTCCGCCGAGTGATAGCCCATAGAGTGATCCTGAAAACAGAATGATCCCGACCATCCAGCTGCGCGCGGCCCAAATTATTTTGCTTTTGTCGAGTGGCCAGCCGGCGATCACGAGCAGCGCAACGGCGTGTACCAGTTGATAAAGCACCGCCGTCTGCCAAGTCGACAGACTGCCGTGTGCCGTTAACGTTTCCTTGAGCGCATGCGCGCCAAACGCGCCCAGCGCCACTCCGGTAAAACCGAAGATACCGGCGGAGAGTGCGATCCAGCGGGGAGCATTGTTCATGGACAAATCCACTGTGAGGACAACCGAACTGAAAACAAACACATCCCTCGTCTGGATTACGGAAACACGGGGAGGTTACGCGATCACCGGGGCTAAAGGGACTTTTATTGACGCAGCGGGTGGTTGATTCGCTCGTCATTCACTAGAAAATGAAGATTTGGAATCGGGCCTAGACAATTTTTGAGAAATTCACTTCGTGTAAGCTGCGGTTTTCGAGGAATTAATGCGCTCTTTCGACGGTTTCGAGAAATGTGAAGGGTTCGGGGTTGACAGGGTCTTCTGAAAACCTTCCCTTTGGCCCCTTTCCGCAAATGAAAACCTATCTGGCCAAGAATGAGACCGTGCAGCACAAGTGGTATTTAATCGATGCCGAAGGCCTAGTGCTGGGCCGCCTCGCAGTTAAAGCCGCAAATATTCTGCGCGGCCGTCACAAAGCAACTTACACGCCTCACGTCGACACGGGTGATTTCGTGGTCGTTATCAACGCGAGCAAGGTCGTCCTGACCGGCCGCAAGGAAGAGGCTACCGAGTACATGTCTTTCTCCGGCTACGTCGGCGGCGAGAAGTATCGCAAGCTCACCGAGGTGCGCGCCAAGAAACCAGAATTTATTGTGATGCACGCCGTCAAAGGCATGCTCCCAAAGAACCGTCTTGCCAATAAGATGCTGACCAAGCTTCGGGTTTTCCCAGGCGCGGCTCACGATCACGAGGCACAGAACCCAGTCGCAATTAAGCTTTAAAGTTAACCCATGAGCGCTGAATCCTCCGTTTATCTTGGCACCGGCCGTCGCAAGACCTCCACCGCCCGCGTCCGTATCGTTGCCGGTACGGGTCAAACCACGGTCAATGACCGCAAGTTCGAAATTTATTTCACGCATGATAACTTCGTGCGCCGGGCTCTCGCCCCGCTCGTCACCGCTGACAGCAAGGACAAGTTCGACGTGATGGTGAATGTAGCCGGCGGCGGCATCAGCAGCCAGTCCGGTGCAGTTGCCCATGGCATCGCTCGTGCGCTGTTGAAGTTCAATCCCGAGTTGCGCGTCACCTTGAAGAAGGCCGGCCACCTTACCCGTGACCCCCGCGAGAAAGAGCGCAAAAAGCCCGGTCAGCCAGGCGCCCGCAAGCGATTCCAGTTCTCGAAGCGTTAATCGCCCGACTGGAAACAAGTTTCAATCAAAGCGGAGTGCCCCACGGCCTCCGCTTTTGTTTTGGTGGGATTCGAAACTTTTCGATTTCCCCATTGGATATATTAATTCTACATCTCCTCTAAATGAATGTCGGCGTAGTCGGTGCGTCGGGTTATTCCGGCGAAGTCTTGGTCAAACTCCTCCTCGTTCACCCTCAGGTCAAACTGACGGTGGTCACTTCGCGGCAGCACGCGGGGAAATCGGTGTCCGCGGTAATGCCTGCGTTGCGCGGCACCGCAGCCGAACAGCTCAAGTTTAGCGATTCAGATCCCGCGATTCTCGCCGCGCGGGCGGATATAGATTTGTGGTTTCTAGCACTGCCGCACGGTACCGCCGCTGATTTTGCCAAAGCGTTCATCCCCGCTGGACGCAAGGTCGTCGACTTGAGCGCGGATTTCCGAATCGCGGAATTGGCGGTGTACGAAAAATATTACGGGGTGCATCACGCGCCTGAATTATTGTCGCACGCGCGGTATGTTTTACCGGAGTTGACGGATCCGAGCTGGAAGCAGTCGCTGAAGCTCGCCGCTGCGCCCGGTTGCTATCCGACCAGCGTGCTCGTCCCGCTGGCACCGTTGCTTAAGGCTGGCCTCGTCACTCACGAGCACATCGTGGTCAATTCATTTAGTGGGATCAGCGGAGCCGGAAAAAAGGCGGAGGAGCAGTATCTTTTCGTCGAACGCGCGGAGAGCGCGAAAGCGTACCGCCTCACGAAACACCAGCATCTCGCAGAAATCGAAGAGCAGCTCTCCGCTGTCGCCGCAGGTAAGATCGTGATCCAATTTAATCCGCATCTGGCACCCATGCGCCGGGGCATCGCTACCACCATTACCGTGCCGGCCGCAAAAGGCGCCACGATCGAAGGCATTTATGCGGCATGGCGTAGCGCTTACGCGGGGCGGCCTTTCGTGTCCATTTTGCCTTCGGGTGAAACGCCCGATACCGCTCACGTCACTGGCACGAACCGGGTGGATATTTCTGCGGTGCACGATTCTAGGACCGGGAATTTCGTGATCACGTCAGCCTTGGATAATCTGGTAAAAGGTGCCAGTGGTCAGGCTGTGCAAATTATGAATCTCTGGCTGGGCTTCCCCGAAAATTCCGGTTTGACCTAATTTAATGCGCAGCGGCCTCCAGCATATCGTTCCCCAAAAATGACTCCACTGATCGTTACCCTTGATAGCGCCGGCATCACCGATGTCTCTGGCTTTGAAACGGCGGGTGTCGCCTGCGACATTCGCGAGAAAAACGATCCCAAGCGTCTCGATCTCGCCCTGATTTTTTCCCTCCGTCCCTGCACGGCTGCGGGTACGTTTACCAAGAACGCCGTCAAGGCCGCGCCTGTGATCCTTTGCCAAAAACATTTGGCGGAAGGCGGCTCGTTTCACGGCATCATTGCTAACTCCGGTAACGCCAACGCGTGCACGGGAGCTGACGGATTGCGCGATGCCAATGCGACCGCCCAACGCGCGGCGGCTTCTCTCAACCTCAAAGCTTCTTCGTTTTTTGTCTGTTCCACCGGCCGGATCGGTCAGCCCATGCCGATGGAACGTTTGCTCAAAGGACTCGAGCGCTCCGTCACGGAGAAGGGGCGGACGCCCGCTCATGGTAATAAAGCGGCGGATGCGATTTTAACGTCCGACACCAAACCCAAGACCGTGACCGTGAGCTTCACCTACGATGGCAAGAAGCATGTGGTTGCCGGCATGGCCAAGGGCGCCGGCATGATTCAGCCGAACATGGCGACGATGCTGGCCTTTCTCGCGACGGATTTTTCGGTGCCACGCAGCTTCCTGCAAAAAACCCTCTCTGAAGCGGTCACGGGGACTTTCAATTGCGTCACCGTCGATGGTGATATGAGCACCAACGATACCGTGCTGATGCTGGCGAACGGACACTCTGGTGTCAGCGTCGGGGACAAGAGCCCGCGCGAACTACGGGTGTTATTTGCCGAGGCCGTTTGGAAGGCCTGCGAAGCGTTGGCGGACAAGATCGTTTCCGATGGCGAGAAAATCACTAAGGTCGTAGAGGTGAAAGTCACGGGTGCGGCCTCCGGTGAAGACGCCGAGAAAGTCGCGCGATCGATCGGCAATTCCCTCTTGGTGAAATCCTCTTGGTATGGTGAAGATCCCAATTGGGGTCGCCTCGCTGCCGCCGCTGGTTACTCCGGGGCCAAGTTGATCGAAAACAAACTCGATATTTTCTACAACGACACCCCGGCGATGACCGCAGGTAAACCCCACGCGGAACTGAAACCGAAGTGGAAGGAGATCGTGAAGGCGCGCCGCTTCACCATCACGCTCAATTTGCATCTCGGTAAAGCGACGTTCCGCCTGCTCGCGACGGATTTGACGGACGGTTACGTGAACTACAACAAGAGCGAGTGAGGGCCGCGCGAAAGTTACGTTTCTCGGCCGCGTGATATTTGCTGCATTTTGTTAGTGAAATCTGCGCGCATTGCCTTAACAAATTTCTCCACACGAAATTAATGAAAGCGCATTGCCTCCACTCCCTCTGCTCCTAAACGACCAATGGACGTTACCGAGCTCATTGCCAAAGCACGCGTTTTACTCGAGGCCCTGCCTTATATTCAGGACTTTCATGGGTCCACTTTCGTCGTGAAATACGGCGGCAGTTTCATGGATGATCCCGATCCCACGGTCCGACTCAGTGTCGCGACCGACATCGCCTTTCTCTCGGCTGTCGGGATTAATGTCGTCGTGGTGCACGGCGGCGGCAAGGCCATCAATCGCGCGATGGATAGCGCCGGATTGAAAGCGAATTTTATCAACGGTCTGCGTGTCACCGATGAGGCCACCATCGCGATCGTAAAGAAAACTCTCGATGAGATCGTGAACAAGGATGTCTGCGATACCCTCGCTTCCGTGAAGGCGCGGCCCAAGGGCCTGCCGGGCGACAGCGTCATCGTTTGCAACAAACTCACGGTCGATGACGACGGCAATCCTTGCGATCTGGGTTTCGTCGGTGACGTGACCGAGGTGAAGGTGAAGCTCATCAAGAAGGAAATCGCCGATGGTTTCATGCCGGTGATTTCACCCGTGGCCGAAGGCTACGACGGCAAACCTTACAACGTGAATGCTGACACGGTGGCTGGTCGCGTCGCGAGCGCATTGCGCGCCCGCCGTTTGGTTTATATGAGCGACGTGCCCGGGCTGCTCGCTGACCCCAAGAATCCCGACACGCTGATTTCATCCGTCAAAGTCGGTGAAGTCGACGGACTGAAAAAGCGGGGCATCATCGATAAAGGCATGCGGCCTAAAGTTCAGAGCGCCGTACGCGCACTGGAAGAGGGCGTGCAGCGCGTCCATTTTGTGGATGGACGCATGCCGCACAGCCTGCTGTTGGAAATTTTCACCGACAAGGGCGTGGGCACCGAAATTGTTCACGGTTAATTTTGTCTCGTTCGACTGCGCGTCGAGCACGCACCAGCGAACCAGCCAGCGAAAGTTTTAAGATGAACCAGCCTTCCATCGTTCGGACCAATACTGCGGAGCTCTACGACTCCTATGTCATGAAGAACTACGGTCGCCCCGGATTGACGTTGGTGCGCGGGCTCGGCGTTTCCGTGTGGGATGATACGGGTCGCGAGTATCTTGATTTTACTTCGGGCATCGCCGTGGCGGCGCTCGGTCATTGTCACCCGGTTTGGGTGGAGGCGATTCGCCGGCAGGCGGGTGAGTTGATTCACATCAGTAATCTTTTCCGGAATCCCAATCAGGGCGAACTGGCCCGCCGGCTGGTGCTGCAGGCCGGACCCGGTCGCGTCTTTTTTTGCAACAGCGGCACTGAGGCCAATGAAGGCCTGATTAAATTGGCGCGGCTTCACGGCATCCGGAAGTCCGGGGAAGAAGGCAAATGCATCAAAATTATTTGCGCGAAGAACGCGTTTCATGGCCGCACTTTTGGCGGGATGAGCGCCACTCCGCAGGAAAAAATCCAAAAGGGGTTTCGTCCGCTGGTGCCCGGTTTTGCTTTTGGCGAACTGAACAATCTGCAGAGCTTTGTTGATTTGGTGGACGATCAAACGGCGGCGATCTTCCTTGAAACCATTCAAGGCGAGGGTGGCGTCGTGCCGTGCACGGATGAATTTTTGTGGGGCCTGCGGCAATTGTGCGACAAACATAATTTGTTGCTGATGTTGGATGAGGTGCAGTGTGGCATCGGGCGGACCGGGGCTTTCTATGCGTTTCAACATTCCGGCGTGCGCGCTGATGCGGTCGGCATGGCCAAGGGATTGGGTGGCGGTTATCCAATGGGCGCCATCTGGGCATCCGAGAAAAATGCGGAGCTTTTCCAGCCGGGTTCACACGGTTCAACCTTTGGGGGCACACCGCTGGCCTGTGCCGCTGCGCTCGCGGTGCTCGACGTGATGGAGCGGGAAAATCTCATGCCGAAGGTGCAAGCCAATGGAGCGGCGTGGCGGATCAAGTTGGAAACGCTTTGCGTGGAATTTCCTGAGCAAGTGAAAGCTATTTCCGGGCGCGGTTATATGATCGGTTTGGTTTTGCACAGTGAGCCGCCGGCGTTTGTCACCGCCTTGCGCGACGCGGGTTTGCTGGCTGTGGCCGCTGGCGGGAATACCGTCCGTTTGCTGCCGCCGTTGATCGCGACGCCGGAGCAGCTTGATCGCGCTACGGGAATTATTCGGTCGGTTTTGGCGGCGAAGAAACAGACCGCGGCGACTTAATTTGCTTGGGCGGTCGGTGGCTCAATTTTCGGTGCCTTGAATAAGGCCGAGGTAGGGTTCGGCTTGGTTGGGTGTAGGAGACAGGCAGTAAGGGATGGTCAAGCAACAAGGAGGGTTCTCGGGACATAAGGTTGATTGGAAACGAGGA
>JANYFP010000429.1 GCA_025362555.1 Verrucomicrobiota bacterium | reverse complement strand
GCCGTGCCAGGGGAGGATGTCCGGCAATTGAATTGGGATGAGCGTGATCTCAAGAATCCGAGTTACCTTAAATTGAAAGCCTTGATGATGTCGCTGCGGCAGGCGAATCCCGACCTGCGTTTCGTGCTGCTCGCCGGATTGAAAGCGGGGCGTTCGTATTTTCTGGTCGACTCGGAACCGGCGGATTCCCCCGATTATTCCCCACCGGGACAATCCTACGACGAAGCCCCGGCAGATTATATGGCCGGCATGGTTTCGCGAAAACCGTTTATCAATGGCCCCGCGACCGATCGCTGGGGCACGTGGGTTTCCGGCTCGGTGCCGATCATGGATGCCAAGGGAGATTGTGTGGCGGACATGGAACTCGATATTGCGGCGGCGGATTGGGATGCCCTCATCCGGACGGAGCGACTGCCGATGCTGCTCATCACACTGCTCATCGCCGCACTGGTGGTGGGATCTTTTCGCGCGCTGGAAGGGCTGCGCGAGAGCGCGGCACAAATCTCTTTGTCGGAGCAACGCAACCGCAGCTTGGTCGAGGGTTCGCCGGACTGCGTGCAGATGTTTGATCTTGCCGGACATTATCTCGCGGTAAATCAAAACGGACTGCGCGCGCTCGGTCTTTCGGAGAGTGCCGTGCTCGGTCGTTATTTTGCCGATCTGTGGCCGCCTGCGGCTCGCTCGAAGATCAATGATGCCGTGCAGGCGATCGCAGCCGGGCAGCCAACCAGTTTTGAGGCGGATTATTTGCGTCCGGATGGACGCATCGTGACCTGGCGAGTCGCGACGAATCCTGTGTACGATGCGGCGCGCCGCGTCGTCAGTTTTGTTGGCATTTGCGTCGATCTCACGGTGCGCAAGCAGGCCGAGGTCGCCATGCTCGCGGCGAAACTGGCGGCGGAGGACGCCACTCACGCGAAGAGCGAGTTCCTCGCGGTCATGAGTCACGAAATTCGCACTCCACTTTCAGGAGTAATTGGCATGCTGGAACTCCTGCAAAAGTCCGCCCTTGATCCGAAACCGCGCCGCTACACCGAATTTGCGAGGGACAGCGCCGACAGTCTGATGCATCTACTCGACGATGTGCTCGATGCCGCGAAGTTCGAAGCGGGCAAGCTCACGCTCGAGTCGATTCCGTTTCGTCCCCACGATTATTTTGAAGCCCTCTTTGAATCGGCAGTCATGCGCGCGGCGAGCAAAGGACTAACCCTTCGCCACGTGGTCACGCCTTCGGTTCCAGCTATTCTCGTCGGTGATCCGACACGGTTGCGCCAGGTCATTAATAATCTGGTGAACAATGCGCTGAAATTTACGGAGCAGGGCGGTGTGACGGTCACCTTGGAAACCGCACCGGCCGGGGCGAGCTCAGTGCGGTTGAAGATCGCGGTGTGCGATTCCGGCATTGGCATTCCAGAGGAGACCCGGTCCCGGCTTTTTGCTAAATTTGTTCAAGCCGATGCTTCAACGACGCGTCGTTTTGGCGGTACCGGACTTGGGTTGTCGATCGTGAAGAATCTCGCCGAGTTGATGGGCGGTGAAGTTCGGGTGGACAGTACGGTGGGCGTGGGCTCGACCTTTACTTTTTCGGCTAATTTGGAAATCGGACGCGAGGTGCCTCGCCCGGTCGCAACCGCTTCATTTAGCGCGGCAGTGGCCTCCGGCGGAAGCACTCAGATCGCGGCGGCAAAACAGGGGATGCGTCTACGCGTTCTCGTGGTGGATGATGATGAAGCGAATCGTACCGTCGCTGAGGCTTTGGTCCTGAGTTACGGCCACGAAGTGGCGCTGGCAGTCAATGGGCGGGATGCGGTCACGCGGCTGGCCCAGGAGAAATTTGATCTGGTGCTGATGGACTGTCGCATGCCGGTCATGGATGGATTTTCCGCCACGCGGGGTGTCCGCAAATCGAGTCACGGTGCCACGTCGGCCGATGTATATATTATCGCCCTGACGGCCAATACGACTTCCGAGGATCGTGCGAAATGTCTGACCGCTGGCATGAATGATTTTGCCACCAAACCCGTGCGCGCGCCGGCCATGGGCCTCGCGCTCGAACGCGGCATTGCCTACCTGCGCGAGCACGGAGCCGTCCCTGCGCTGGTTTCTTCGGCAAAGCCCGAGACGAATACGACTCCTGTCGTGGGGCCCGCGATCGCCGATGCCGCGACCGGTTTGCCGGTTGGACTCAGCGCGGAGGAGTTGCTGGCTTCGTTGGCGGCCGATGAGGCGGAGGTGGACTTGCCGGCTGCGGAACCGGAAATGTCAGCGGAGACCTTGCAAAAGATTACTGAAATATTCCTTCGTGAAACGCCCAAGCGGCTGAGTGTATTGCACGTGGCGTTGCAAAACCGCGATGCCGTCGCGTTTGGCATCGACGCGCATGCGCTTAAAGGAAACGCGCGCTATTTTAACGCCCGCCGGCTGGGTGAGCTCGCGGCGAAAATGGAATCCTTGGCGGATAAAGCCCAGCTTGATGAGCTCGCTCCTTTGCTCACGGAAACCGAACAGGCGTTTGCCATGCTTCAAGACCAGCTGCTGCATCCTGCGGCAAAATAAATTAAGCGACTTCTCCGATGAAAAAAATCCTAGTGGCAGATGATGACGAACTCGAGCGAGCCGCTCTCGTTGATATTCTCAAAACCGAGCCTGACTGGCAGGTAACAATTGCGAATGATGGCCAGATGGCGCTCAACGCACTCTGCGACGGGCTGCGTCCGCAGCTCTGTCTTTTTGATGTCCGCATGCCGAAGATCAGCGGGCTGGAGCTGCTGCAGCGCATGCGCCGTGATCCCTCATTGAAGGAATTACACGTCGCCGTCACCTCGGCCACGCGTGATCGGGATACAATCATCGCACTCTCAAAATTGCGCATCGACGGCTATCTGCTTAAGCCCTACGACGCGCCAAAAATTTTGGCGACGGTGCAACAGATCATGGCCGCGATTCCCGTAGTCGATGTGCCGGTGGCATTGGTGCGCAACTTGCTCGCCAAAACCGTCCTCGTCGTCGAGGACGACGAGATGGAACGCGCCGCTCTTTGTGCGATCATCAAAACTGAACCAGGCTGGGAGATTGTCGAAGCGACGTCGGGAATCGGCGCCCTCGCGCGATTGCGTGAAGGGCTTTGGCCGGATTTATGTCTCATCGATTTGCGCATGCCGCAGTTGGACGGACTTGGGTTTCTTCAACAAGTACGGGCTGATTCCATTTTGCAAAAACTGCGGGTCATGGTGCTTTCCGGAGAAAAAGACCGCGAGAAGATCATTCCGCTTTCGAGGCTCGGCATCGCCGGCTATTTGTTGAAACCCGCCAATCCGGATAAGGTCCGCGCAGCGTTGCGCGAAATCTCCGGTGCGCCGCCGCCGACTCCCGCACCTGCGGCCGCCCCCGCCGCAGTCGCAGTCGCTCCCGTTCCGGCGGACGTTCCTGGGGTTGCAAATTCAACGTCAGTGCCAGCTGCACCTGAAGTCACGCCGTCCACTTAATTTTTAGGCGTCTGCTCCCGAAATAATCCGGAGCCCGATGGGGCACTAGCTCTCCCGAAAAAATCGCCATGATTGCCACGACCCTCGAATGGAATGCCCCCAGTGGTTGGACCCGGCCTTCGCCGCCGTCCCGGTGAAGGCTGATTTTAATTCTCTATTTCGACTCCAGTACGTTGTTGAGTCAGAGGGGAGGCGCTCTCTCGAAGAGCTCGATCGTTAGCCTGACGAAGTCGCGACCGACCGTAGCACTGCGGGTGAAATTTTTTGGGTGAACGTGAGTGAGGAAAGCATCGCGGTACTGTGCGTTAAATTTGCCGGGACCAAGGTTAAGGCTCACGCCGTCACCGCCGCCAGTTACGAAGCGGCCGCAACACTCGATTGATATCTCGCCGCGCCCGAGTGCAAGCCTTCCGTGTCGCTGGCGTGGTCAATCGGCAATCGAGGTGCAGTGTTTTCCGATTAACCCACTTTTCGCCGCAGGAATCGGGCAAGCTCGCTCCCACCGGCTCAACTGCGGCGATCCGTGTCGCGTGTATGCTGTGCGCTACTTTCCGATCGTGCGATTGCGTACGAGGCGCAGGATTTTCCCTTCACCAAGGCTGGCCAGCAGCACGTCACCGTTGCTCGGATCACGCGCGAACGAGACGATGGTTTGGCCTTCCGCGATGAGCTGTACGCGGTCGGTGCCGACCGGTTTGTTCCCGTCGGGGGTTAGCGCCCAGATGCGGCCGAAGACGAAGTCGGCGAACAGATATTTGCCTTCGAGGCTGGGATAGCGCAGCCCATGACTGACGATGCCGCCAATTATGCAGAGGCCTTCCGAGTGCGGATAGGTCCACACGGGGCGGTCGAACTTTGCTTCGGGGGGAGGCGTGCCGTGGAACGGGAAATTTCCTTCACGGTAACTCCACCCGTAGTTGCCGCCGCGAGTGATGAGATCGATCTCTTCGTGTTTTTCCTGACCCACGTCGGCGCACCATAGCAAGCTCGTCGCTGGATCGAATGACATGCGCCATGGATTGCGCAGGCCCACCGCCCAGAATTCCGTGTGCACCTTCGCCGATTCGACGGGGAGGCCGTTGAAGCTCGTGGCGCCAACGAAAGGATTGTCGAGGGGCACAGCGTACGTGCCGGCGTGAACGGCGGGGTGCGGATTTGGTGCGAGATTTTCGGGGTGCCGGTCGACATCAAGACGCAAAATTCCCGAGAAGAAATTCCGGTCGATGCGCTGGCCGTTTTGGTATTGGTCGTTGGCCCCGCCTTCGTCGCCGATGGAAAGATAGAGGTAGCCGTCGGGCCCGAACACCAGTTCGCCACCGTTATGATTGGGGGCTTCGTCCGACTGAGAAATCAATGGTTGCTCGGAGGCGGGATTCGCGACGTTCGGGTTGGTTGAAGAGGTGAGAAAACGCGAGAGGCGATCTTCGCGAATCAGTTTTCCGTCGACCCGCAGACAGCTCGTGTACCAGACGTAGAATTGACGATTGTGGGCGTAGTCCGGATGGAACGCCACGGCGAGGACGCCTTGCTCGACATCGTCGCTGCCGACGCGACTTTTCAGGTTGAGAAATGTGCTGCGCGTCGGGTGTTTTAGGTCGGGAATGACGACGATGCGGCCCGTCTTTTCGACGATAAAGAGGCGGTTGGTTTCACCAGGCGGCGCGACGATGGCGACGGGTTGATCAAAGTTGAGCTCGAACGCGGGTTCGGTGGAGTAGGGCAGTCGCGCATCGGCGGCGCGGGTAGGAGAGGGAAAAGTTCCAACGGAGAGAG
>JANYFP010000409.1 GCA_025362555.1 Verrucomicrobiota bacterium | reverse complement strand
CCGGAAGACACTGCGATTACGGTTACTCTCTCGGGGAGCGACCCGGATGATGATGGCCTAACTTACTCCGTCGTCACGCAACCGACCCATGGAACGCTCTCCGGAGTTTTGCCCGTTCGTACCTACACTCCTAATCCTGATTTCAATGGTACGGATTCATTCACCTTTAAGGTCAATGACGGCGCCCTCGATTCAGCGCCGGCGACCGTCAAACTCACCGTCACTCCGGTAAATGATGCTCCCATTGCTTACCCAGGAGCCGTGACGCTGAACGAAAATTCTTCCACATCGTTCGCGCTGACCGCGACCGACGTGGATAGCTCGACGCTGATTTACATTATTAATTCCGGGCCAAGCCACGGCTCTATTTCCGGTCTATTGCCCAATGTAATCTACACGCCCGCTGCGAACTATAGCGGAACAGATAGTATCGCTTACACTGTTTCTGATGGGCAGCTCTCTTCCTTGCCGGCGGTGGTGGGTATCACGGTCACGCACCTAAATCGGCCGCCAAGCGTTACCCTGACAAGTCCGGCAAGCGGTGCTACATTTACCGCTCCTGCCAATTTCGCGTTGCAGGTCACCGCTTCAGATAGCGATGGCTCCATTACTAAGGTGGAATTTTTCAAGAATGGTATGCTGCTCGGCGAAGCAACTAGCGCGCCCTATCAGTTTGCGATCTCCGCTCTCGCAATCGGTAACTATAGTTTCACGGCTCGGGCGACCGACAATTCTGGCGCGACGACCATCTCGCCGGCCGTTGCGGTCACTATTGCCGCTAACAATTTGCCAATCGTATCACTGGCCTCGCCGGCCAACGGGGCCACGCATACTTCACCTGCGATCGTTACCCTTAGTGCCACCGCAAGTGACTCAGATGGCAGCGTGGCTCACGTCGATTTCTACCAAGGATCGACCTTCATCGGTCAAAGCGTGAGCGCTCCGTACAGTGTTGCGACGACTGCACTCTCAGCCGGCACCTACGTTTTTTCTGCCCAAGCAACTGACAATCTCGGAGCTATCAGTTCCTCGGGCACGACTACGATCACGGTGGCTAATCCAAATCAGCCGCCTACGGTAGCGATTACGGCTCCCGCCGATGGCGCGGCTTTTTCAGCACCCGCAACGTTTACCCTTCTCGTCTCGGCCAACGATGCGGATGGTGCGGTGGCGAAGGTGGAATTTTTCAGCGGCTCGACCAAGATCGGTGAGTCACTTGTTGCCCCCTATCAGTTTTCATGGGTCGGGGTTGCGGGTGGTAACTATGTGCTGACTGCGCAAGTCACCGATAATCTCAATGCCACGACTAAGTCCGCGCCTGTATCCATTTCAGTCAGCGAGCCGCCGGTGGCGATTTCGCAAAACTTGACCACCGCTCAGGATGTCCCACTTGAGATAACTCTGGCCGGCGTTGGTTCGCCGGTGCACTCGCTTGCTTTTAAGGATGTTTTTCTTCCGCTCAACGGTACACTCAGTGGCGTCGCACCGAACCTCATTTATGTTCCGACTCCTGGCTATCTCGGCACCGATAGCTTTACCTTCAAAGTCAGCGATGGGGTTAGCGATTCGGCCCCAGCGACCATTTTTCTCAACGTCACCCGAGATCCGCGAGTCCCGACGATTGTCAGCCAGCCACCGGCCCTCACTATCGTTCTGGCTTCGACGCGATTGAACCAAGCGGCTGCGAACTTCACTCCGATTGAAATCACGCCGTCTGACGTGGGTTCTGCGAGCAGCAGCACATTCTCTGTTTTGCCCTCCGCCAATCCGGCACTCTTCAGTCTGACCGGCGCGGATATTCGTAAGGTGAATTTCGACACGTTTCCCGACGGGAGTCCCGTCGCTTCCGGCACGCGGCTTTCCAACCAATATGCCAGTGTGGGTGTCTTGATGAATGATATCGCGACTTCGGCGAATGTTTATGGCGGACCGGCCTCGCCACCCAATACGACGTTTTCTACCACCGTGCACCAGTTCGTATTCACGGTGCCCGTCGTGGCGGTGGGAATGATAAACACTTCACCGGATAAGGATCGGTTGGAATATTATTCCCCGGACGGTACGTTGTTGTTCGATACGAACGATCATGCTCCGAATTCAGATACCGACTACTTCGTCGGAGCTCGTGTCAATGACGGCAAACTCATCGGATCTGTCCTGATCACGAATGTTGCCGGCTACGATGAATTTGACGAATTGATCTTCGAGGTGCCCACGACCCAGGTCTTTCCGGGGCTTTTCAAATATGATGTCGACGCGATTGATCCGGCCAATCTTGCGTTAATTTATTCACTCACGGAGTCGCCTCCCGGCATGAACATCAATGCCTCGACCGGTTTGATCACCTGGCTTACCGGAGGGATTGATGTCGGGAATCATAATGTCACGGTTCGCGCCACGAACCCGCTCGGTTTTTTTGATTCGCAAAGCTTCACTTTGCGCGTGGTGGTCAATGCTAAGCCTCAGGTGAGCGCCGGCCCCGATCAGGTGCTGCGCGCCGCCGGTGACAGCGTCGTGTTGCGCGGCACTGCGTCCGATGACGGCGTGCCGGAGCCGGCCGCGCTTGCGTTGGTCTGGAGTGTTGTCTCGGGACCGGGCGAGGTGACCTTTAGCCGTGCGGCTATTTTGCAACCGGTTGCCACATTTTCGGCGGCCGGGACCTACGTCCTTAAGTTGACCGGTTCGGACGGACTGGAGGAAACCGACGACCTCGTGGAGGTGCGCGTCGGTGTCGTTACGTTGGAAGCGCCCGAAGGTATTGCAGCATGGTGGCCCGGCAACGGAAACACGCACGAAGTGATAAAGGGCAATCACGATTTGGAATTATTGAATGGTGCTACCTTTACGGTGGGCAAGGTGTCGCAGGGCTTTGGCTTCGGCGGCATCAACGATTCGGCGAAAGCCCGCGCCCACGCAGATTTGGACATCGGTTCCTCGGCGGCTGGCTTCACGATTGAATTTTGGTTGCGCGGCGACCGCGTGAATCCTCCGGATTATCCGCTCTTCGCATGGCATGATGGAGCTACGATCGGTGTAAATGTATTCGCCGATAATTATGGCCGCAGTCCGAGGCTGCATCTGGTCGACACCGCTGGCGTTGATCACCCGCTGGAAGTGGGCGCGATCCTCGACGGCACACAGGGCGTTTGGGTGCACCTTGTCTATACTTATGACGGGACGACCGGTGTTGCCCGCTGTTTTAAGGACAGCTTGCTCGTGACCGAGTCGAACATAGGGAAAGGTTTCACGCCGAACACGAAGGCTGATCTCTGGATCGGTTCTCGGCCGGATTCGAAGACGTTCAAAGGAAGTATCGACGAGTTTACGCTCTACCGCCGTCCACTCAAGCCGGCGGAAGTCGTCGCACTGTTTAATGTCGGCTCCGCCGGCAAATGTCCGCTGGACGACAATTTGCCACCGGTCGTGAATGCCGGTCCAGATCGCTCGGTTCTGGCGGTGGGAATGCCGATCACGTTGAACGGTTCCGTGGTCGACGACAACAAACCGCTCGGCCCGCCGCTCATTGCGTGGAGCACCGTACAGGGTCCGGCTCAGGTGCAGTTTAGTGCCGCCGCGCAAGCAGTCACCACTGCGGTATTCAGCGCGCCCGGGACCTATCTGCTGAAACTCAGTGGGAGCGACGGGCTGCTCACGCCGCAATCGGATCTGATGGAGGTTCGCGTTGGCGTGACGCTGGCCCCGGTCCCGGCTGGAATCGTCGCGTGGTGGCCCGCCAATGGTCATCCTCACGAAGTAATCCACGGCAACCATGATATCGAATTAGTGAATGGGGCCGGTTATACGGCAGGCCAGGTTTCCCAAGGTTTTGCTTTCGATGGGACAGATGATTATGGCAAGGTGAGCGCTCACACCGATTTGGACATCGGCTCATCGGTGGCTGGCTTCACGATCGAATTTTGGTTGAACGGCGACCGGGTGAATCCTCCGGATTATCCGCTCTTCGCATGGCATGATGGAACCACGATTGGAGTAAATGTATTCGCCGACAACTATGGCCGCAGTCCGAGGCTACATGTGGTCGACACCAGCGGCGTTGATCACCCGCTGGAAGTGAACGCGATTCTCACCGGCACGCAGGGCATTTGGGTGCAGCTCGTTTACACTTACGACCGCACGACTGGTGTGGCCAGGTGCTTCAAGGACGGATTGCTCGTGACTGAGTCGAACATTGGAAAAGGATTCACGCCGAACACGAAGGCAGATCTTTGGATCGGTTCGCGGCCGGATTCGAGGACGTTCAAAGGCAGCATCGACGAGTTTTCCCTCTACCGACGAGCCCTCAGTGCGGAGGAAGTGGTCGCCCTTCATGTTGCCGGGTCTGCTGGTAAGAACCCACCGGACGGAAATTTGCCGCCAGTTGTTTCTGCCGGGCCGGATGTGGTGCTGCCGGATATTACCTCGGTGGCGACGCTCGCCGGCATGGTAAACGATGACCAGCAGCCATTCGGCGCACCGCTCGCGCATTGGGAAAAGATTGACGGTCCAGGCCAGGTGGATTTTGGCGATCCGAGTCTCGCTACCACCACCGCTCGGTTTACCGCGCCCGGCACGTACCTGTTGGAATTGGTGGGGAGTGATCGTTACACTGCGCCCGTCACTGATTTGGTGGAAGTGCGTGTCGGCGTCGCTACGGTGGTGCCGCCAGTGGGGATCGCTGCGTGGTGGCCGGGTAACGGCGATCCGCGCGAAGTAGTAAACGGCAATCATAGCTTGGAGTTGCTCAATGGGATAACCTACGGCCCAGGCTACGTGTCGCAGGGCTTCGTTTTCGATGGCACTCGAGGTTACGCTAAAGCCGTCGCTCATCCCGACCTCGATGTCGGTGCGTCGCCCACTGGTTTCTCAGTGGAATTCTGGGAGAAGAACGACCGGATTGGACCACCCGATTACTATTTGTTCGCGTGGTACGACGGCAGCGCAAACGGCGTTTATGTCTTTGCGGACAACTATGGTCGCAGCCCGCGGCTCCATTTGTTCGACTCCAATGGAAGCGACCACGTTTTGGAGGTGCCGGCGATTCTCGACGGAACGCAAAGCATGTGG
>JANYFP010000344.1 GCA_025362555.1 Verrucomicrobiota bacterium | reverse complement strand
AAACACACCAATCAGCTATCAGCAGACTCCCCGGAACCCATCTCGAAGACGATAAGTCGAAGGAGTATTCTAAAGTTTCGCCTTTTGGCGAAACTCATTAGCGGTCACCTCCTCTGGCGTGGGTTCTGGTCGAAGCTCGTTTTCGCAATCTCCCATCGAAAACAGCGAGGAACCACCTACCTCAAACCTTCACCCGCGGAAACGGCTCCCGCGCGACTAACGGTGGCATCGGCAGCGACGGCAATGACGTACCGACCGCCACGGGCATCCCACGCAAAAAATCCGCCGCAGGCAGCATCCGACCACCCGGACGTTGCAGCAAACGCAAGCGCAACATCCCCGCCCCAGAGCCCACCAGCAACCCTTCCGCATCACTGCCCACCACCTCGCCCGGTCGTGCGCTGGCGTGCCCGGCCAACGCATCCGCGAGCCCGAGCTTCACCACCTGCCCGTTGATCACTACTGAGCAACCGGGCCACGGCATCAGTCCGTTGATGCGGGCCGCCAGTTGCGCAGCCGGCGCCTGAAAATCCACCACCCCATCGCTCTTCTCATGTCGCCGACAAAATGTCACCGCTGCTTCATTTTGTGCCATGAATGGCTGCGTTCCGCCCGCGATCGCAGGCAAACATCGCGCAAGCAGCGGCACGCAGGCCTGCGCAAGCTTCGCCTCAACCGTCAGCGCCGTGTCAAGTGGCTCAATCACGACGCGCTCCACGTCAGCCACCGGACCTGCATCCAATTTCAACACCATCCGCATGAGCGTCACCCCGGTCTCCGTATCGCCGCAGACTATCGCCGTCTGAATCGGCGAAGCGCCGCGATATTTCGGCAACACCGACGTGTGCAAATTCAACGTCCCGAGTCGCGGCGTATCAATCACGTCCTGTTTAAGAATATGCCCGTACGCCATCACGAGCGTCAGATCCGCTCTGAAGTTCGCGAGCTGCAGTCCTTCCGCCCCGCCGAATTTCTGGGGTTGCAACACGGGAAGTCCGCGCGCCTCCGCCCACAATTTAATTTCGTTCGGCTGAACTTTCTGGCCGCGACCCGCCGCGCGATCCGGCTGCGTGAAGACGCCCACGATTTCCGCGAGCGCCCTTCCTTCTGCGGCCAGCCAATTGAGCGCGGGCAGCGCAATGGCATCCGAGCCCATGAATACGATCCGCAACATGGCGAAACAGAAAACTCAGTAGTCGAGCAGCGAGGGATCGATCACTTCCTCGTCCGATCCGCGGGCCTCGGCCAGGCGCAAATTCTTGCGCGTGCCCTTCGCCGCAATGCGATCAGCCGCCGTGCGATTCTTTTTGCCGATGAGATCGAAATGGATCGGGCAACCATCGAGATCGAACTCCTTCACAAGGCCAGCCTCGAGGTAACGACGGTATGACTCGGTCAGGCTGCGCTCCTGATTGCAGAAAAGTTTCATACGGAACGGCCGGCTGCCCGTCTGCGTGCCATAGTAAACCTTGAAACGGATATTGTAGGTCGAAGGCGGCGGCGTGCGATCTGCGAGCTTGATAATGCACGCGTTGAGCTTGGCCGTCGGGATCTTCGTATCGAGCCGCTTGTCGAGCGCGCGGGCCGATTTCAACATGCGGGCGATCTCATGGCCCGTCAGTGCGGAGACAAACATGACCGGTGCACCCGGCGTGAAAAACAATTTCTCGAACATCACCTTCTCGAAATTTTCGCGGTAGCCGCGCTCCGTCGCAAAACCGTCGACCGGACCCTTGCGGAAACGATCGTGCACGAGATCCCATTTGTTAACGACAATCACGATCGGCTTGGCCGCCTTGATGATTTCGCCAGCAATCGCCTGGTCCTGGTGCGTCACGCCATCCATGGCATCGAGCACCATGAAGACGACATCCGCGCTGTGAATTGCTTCAAGTGAACGCAGTCGCGAAAAATATTCCACCGACGACGAGAGCTTCGTCGCCGCACGAATACCCGCGGTGTCGATCAGGCGGAACGGCCATTTTTTGCCCTCCTTGCTGAGGTAAATAAAGTCCAACTCCACGGCATCGCGCGTGGTCCCCGGCATATCACTGACGATCAGCCGGTCACTGTTGAGCAGGCGATTGCTCAGAGAGGATTTGCCGACATTTGGGCGGCCCACGAAACAAATATTCAGACGCTCTTTATCGAGATCACTTTGCTCGGGAATCGGGCCGAGTTTGGCGAGAACCGCGTCACGCAATTCGGCTTCACCGTTGCCGTGTTCCGCGGAAACGTAGAATGGTTCACCAAAACCGAGACGGAAAAATTCGGAAATTTCCCGGATCTTTTCTTTGCCGCTATCCGCTTTGTTCGCGACCAGGAGCACGGTTTTTTTGCTGCGCCGCAGCAATTGCGCGATGCGCTCATCGAGCGGGGCCACGCCATCCCGCGCATCAATCACGAACAGAATCACCGCAGCCGCTTCGATGGCAAAACCCACCTGTTCTTCCGACGCTTTCGTGATGCGCGCCGGGGTGTCGCTGCCCGTCAAACCCAGACCGCCCGTGTCGAGCAGGGTGTACGAGCCATCCTTCACCTCAGCATTCACGACATCGCGGGTCACCCCGGGCATGTCGTGAACAATGGAAATACGCTTGCGCGCCAGTCGATTAAACAGGCGGCTCTTACCAACATTGGGTCGGCCGACGATGGCCACGGTGCGCGGAACAGGAGTCATTTGAGGCAGACCTTCGGGGCGGAGAGGCCCGCTGGCAAGCGATACTTCGGGGCAATGTCGGGTTGGGTGGAAGCCGGGCTTCGGACGGGTTTTTCACGGCGCGTATCACTCGAACCCGTCCGGAGGCCGGGTTCCACCGGCTTACTCAATCCGCATCCGCTGAAAATTAGTGTTTATTAGTGCCCATTAGTGGTTTCAGTTCGGGGCTCCATGTTCGAAAGCCTGACCGAAAAACTGACCGGTGCCCTCCGCAACCTCCGTGGCGTAGGCCAATTATCCGAAGCCAACATGGCGGACGCCCTCAAAGAGGTGCGCGCCGCCCTGCTCGCCGCTGACGTCCATTTCAAGGTCGCTCGCGAATTTATTGACCGCGTCCAGGTCAAATGCGTGGGTCAGGAAGTTCTGAAATCCGTCACGCCCGGCCAGCAGATCGTCAAAATCATCCATGACGAATTGGTTAGCCTGCTCGGCGAAGGCGCGACCGAACTCGCGATCAAACGCCCCCTCAAGGTGCTGATGGTCGGTCTCCACGGCTCGGGCAAAACGACTTCGACCGCCAAACTCGCCAAACTACTCAAGAAAAAAGGCGCGCGCCCGTTCCTGGTTGCTTGTGACGTCTATCGTCCCGCCGCCATCGACCAATTGGAAATTTTGGCGAAGCAGGAGGAAGTTGGTTTCTACTCGGATCGTATTTCGAAAGATGTCCCGGCCCTGGCCCTCAAAGGCCTCGAGACCGCCTCGCAGCAAAATGCCGATGTCATCATCTTCGACACTGCGGGTCGTCTCCAAATCGACCAGGAGCTGATTGAGGAAGTGAAACGGCTTCACGCCAAAGTGCAGCCTGACGAAGTTCTGCTCGTCGCCGACGGCGCGCTCGGCCAGGAAGCGGTCAATGTGGCGAAAGCCTTTCACGATGCGCTTGGTTTGACCGGACTCATTCTCACGAAACTTGACGGTGATGCCCGCGGCGGCGCAGCGCTCTCCATCAAGTCGGTTACCGGCGTGCCAATCAAGTTTATCGGCGTCGGTGAAAAGACGGCGGACTTCGAGATTTTTTATCCTGATCGGCTTGCTTCACGCATTTTGGGCATGGGTGACGTCGTCTCGCTCGTGGAGCGCGCGCAGGAAAATATCGATCAGAAGGAAGCCGAGCGCATGGCGGAGAAGATGCGCAAAGCGGATTTCAATTTGGAAGATTTCCTCGCGCAAATGCAGCAGGTCAAAAAAATGGGCTCGATGCAGTCCATCATGGGCATGATGCCCGGCATGAGCGGCATGCAATTGCCGGATGATTCCGAGAAGCAGATGGCCCGCACGGAAGCGATTATTTTGTCGATGACCTTTCAGGAGCGGCGCAAGCCCGCGATCCTGAATGGCAACCGCCGCATCCGCATCGCGAAGGGCGCGGGCGTGAAGGTGCTGGAGGTGAACCAGCTCCTCAAACAATTCGAGCAAATGCAGAAGCTCATGAAGATGATGAAAGGCGGGAACCAGAAGAAGTTGATGCGCCAGATGGAGCAAATGAAAGGCAAAGGCGGCATGGGCGGCATGCCGGGCTTCTGAGCCAGGAAACGGCATTCCGCCGCGAGTCAAATTGCCGTGAGTGGCGCGCGCGCCGCACCGCGTTTGCCTCACGCCCGTCCTTCCGCTCCTTCAATTCCGATACTTCGCGAGACAACGATTCTTAGACTTGAAGGGCCGTATGAGTTGATCCTGGAAAATCCAGCTGAGAAACCGCTAATCGACGCTCATCACGAAATTTAAAAATGAAAGCCGGCTATGGTCTGAATTAGCGCCGCTTAGCGAAAATGAGCGGTTAACCGATTGCGGAATTTTGCTTGATGGGATGTTCGCCCTCGCTCCGTCTTCGGGAGCTTACAATCGAGCCGGTTGAAATTCAGGCCGCGCTGGTTAATTATTTTGGGACCGTCATCCCTCGCCATCATGAAATTCGAACGTCTTCCGATTCGTTTCTTCGCGGTGCTCGTGCTCAGTGCCGCCATTGCCTCAGCCAAATCCACCCCCGTGGGCATCGAGCAAACCGGGGACGCTCATTTCCCCACCGCGCTGACATTCACGCCAATCAATTCGGGCGAGGCCCGCGTGATCATCAATATCGACGCAGACGGTCAACTCGCCGACATTTTGGTGACGGGCTACACCCATCAGGCATTCGCCAACGAGGCCGTGAATTTGCTCAGGCAATGGCGCTACACCGCCGCAACGATCGACGGAATCCCCGTCGGAACGCGACAAGAATTGAAAATCAGTTTTATCGCGACCGGTCGGGTTGTGTCGATGCAAGCAATCGACGCGACGGATGTCCTTACTCAGCGAATGCTGCCCCCAGCACTCCTTCAACGCACCTGCCCGCCGAGTGAACTGGATCATCCCATTGCGGTGCTCCAAACCGTAAATCCACCCCATCCCGGCAGAACGGAAAACGCCTCGCAACCGTCGGGCACCACCATGATTGATTTTTACGTGGATGAAACCGGTCAGATTCGCATGCCGGTTGTGCTGGAAAGCACCAATCAGAAATATGCTGAAGCCGCAGTCGGAGCGCTCAGCCAGTGGCGTTTTGCCGCCCCCACCAAGCACGGCAAGCCCATCGCGGTGCGCGTCCAACAGCAGTTTGTTTTCCCAGCGGACTCATGATGAGTCGCACGAAATAATTCGATTCGACGCCGGAGCAGGCCTTATCCCCGGTCCGATGAAAGTGACGGAAACTTGCCCGTGCCTTACGCGGCTAACGCTTTTTCAATAAAACCATGGCCGCTGCGTTTTGATCTAGGGCCGTTGCTTGCGACGGCCTAGACGCGCGAACACAGACACAACCCCACCCAGCGAGGCCGCCGCCAAGCAGCGGCCCTACACCAATAGTCGGCTACACTATTGTTTAATATACTCTGCGAGATCGCCGCAATCCTGTCGTCAAAAACTCCTCCTCAGGTTTTTTCGAGCACTCCGCGAATGGTGGGCAAGAGTGTGCCCATATCGTAAGGTTTGCTCAGAATTTCATCGAAGCCCAATTCGATTCCTCGCACCCGCTGATCGAGCCCGGATACCCCGATTACTTTCAAACCGGGTACGATCTGCCGGAGCAGTGGCAACAAAGTGGGCCCATCCATTTCTGGCATCATAAAGTCCGTGATCACGAGTCGAATGTTCTCTTTGCACTCGCGCAAAATGAGCAGCGCCTCCGCTCCACCGCCCGCACCGCGGACATCGTAACCGCTTTTTTGCAACAGCCGGGTGGTCATATTGAGCACCAACGCTTCATCATCGACGACCAGAATGCAGATACGACTGGCGGGAGGTTGCGCTGGGATGGCAACGGGACTCACTACCGGCGCTGCTTCAACCGGACTATCGACCACGGCAGTGGTGATCTTTGCGGGCAAAAATACGCGAAATATCGTGCCGCTCCCCACCGTGCTTTCAACCCGAATAGATCCACGATGCGCTGTCACAATGCCGTGGGCCGACGCGAGTCCGAGGCCGGTGCCCTTCCCGGGCGGTTTGGTCGTGAAGAATGGATCGAAGATCTTTTCCTGAATCTCGGGGGGAATGCCATGTCCGGTGTCCGATACGATCAGTACGACGTGTGGCACCCCATTGGCATAGCCAACCCCGTCGCTTCCCCGGGCGGGCAGCACGGTGGTTTCCAATCCGAGGGTGAGAGTTCCTCCGTGGGGCATGGCATCGCGGGCATTGACGCAAAGATTCAACAGCAGTTGATGCAAGCGCGTCGGATCTCCATCGATCTTGAGCGGACACTCGGCGATTTTCTCAACGATCGAAATTTCTTTCGGGAGGGTTGAACCCATCAGAACGGCGATTTCCTGCATGAGCGCACCGGGCGTAATCGTGCAGCGTTCCGTCGTCATATCGCGGCTGAAATCCAGCAATTTTTTTACGATCGCTGCGCCCCGCCGCCCCCCTTTCTCAATCATGGCCATCAACTCGCGGTCTGCGGGTTTGGCCAAACTATCGCGGAGCAAGCCCGAGGCCATGAGGAGCGGAGTGAGAATATTGTTGAGGTCGTGGGCCACGCCACTGGCGAGTGTACCCACCGCTTCGAGCCGTTGACTGTGCAGCAATTGCCGCTCGAGCTCCTTGCGTTCCGTGATATCGGCGTGCGTCCCCATCATTCTCAAC
>JANYFP010000311.1 GCA_025362555.1 Verrucomicrobiota bacterium | reverse complement strand
GAATTATCGCTGAAAGCGTCGCGCAAGCTCGCCGCGGCTCAGCTCAAAATGCGTGGGGCGGCCGGACGGACTCGTGTGTGGCTGCGTGCAAGCGAAGAGTTGCGCCAAGAGCGCCATCGCTTCGGTTTCGTTAACTCTCCCTGGGAGTCGCACCGCCTTCTGCGCGGCGAGGCGCGCGAGTTCTTCGTGCGCAAGATCGGCTTTTTTCAGATCGAGCCGGCCTTCGCGCATCAGCCCAATCACGTCGCGCAGGAAGAGCTCCGCATCCTCCGGCACGAGCCATGATGGCACCGCTTCAATGCGGAAAAAACTCCGCCCAAACTCCGCCACCTCCAAGCCGTGTGCCTGCAAAAATTTCAAGTGATCAATCAAGAGCGCGCTCGCAATCGCATCCAATTCCACCGGCAATGCGAATAGCAGCCGCTGGCTCGCCACTTCGCCCTTCGCAAATTGCGCCTGCAACCGTTCGAACCACACCCGCTCGTGCGCGCTGCGCCGATCCAGCACGACAATCCCACCCGGCGCTTCAAACATCGCGTAGTCACCGTGCGCCACATCCAGAAAACGCCAGCCTCCCAGCCGTACGGTCGGAGACGACACGCTCGGAGCGATCAAAGAGGGGGCAGATTGAATCGAAGCCGTCGGCGGGAGCTGGAAACCTGCCGAGCCAAAGACCGGTGCAGCCGAATCACCGGTCCGCGGTGGCAGCGCGGCGAATGACCGGACTGGCTGCGCCATCACCCTCGCTGCCGACGGCTGATCCGGGAGAGGGACTGACGGAGCTGAGTGATTGGCGGAAGGGGAAAACGCGCCGGCGGGAACCGGTCCGTTCAACCCGGCAGCAAAAGAACTCCCCGCCCTCCCCTCCGCCGCAACCACTGGCGCGGGCGCACCGAATTCGCGCAAGCGCTGAAGCACGGCGCGAATGACAAAACCGCGCACCGCGCCCTCACTGCGGAAACGCACTTCCCGTTTCGCAGGATGCACGTTCACATCGACGAGCGCCGGATCCAAATCGAGAAACAATACCGCGACGGGATAACGCCCTTTCGGCAACGACGTCGCGTACGATTCAATCAACGCGTAATTGAGCGTACGGCTGTCCACCGGCCGACGATTCACAAACATCAGCAACTCGTGGCGCGTCGAGCGATTTACCCCGGGTTTCCCAATGAGCCCGCTGAGCGCGACGCCTTGCTCCTCCATTCCCACCACCAGCAAGTCCGCGGTCATCTGCCGGCCAAAAATTTCTCCCACTCGCTCCAGCAGCGTGCTGCACACCGGCGATTGAAATAATACCCGCCCATCTTCGACCAAAGTAAACGCCGTCTGCGGACTCGCCAGCGCGTAAAGCCGCACTGTTTGAATGATGTGCGCCGACTCCGTAGCGTCGGTCTTCAGAAATTTCCGTCGCGCCGGCACCGAGTTGAAAAGATGCGACACCGTGATGCGCGTCCCGGGCGCGATCCCGCACTCCCGAATGTGCACGAGCTTGCCGCCATTAATCACCACCTCGGTGCCGATGGCCGCCGCTGCCGGACGCGTTTGCAATTCAAAATGGGAAACACTGGCAATCGACGGCACCGCTTCACCACGAAAGCCGAACGTATGCAACCGATCCAGATCCGAGGTCTCGATGAGCTTACTGGTCGCGTGCCGTTCGAGGGAAAGCAACGCCTCGTCCTTCGACATGCCACTGCCGTTATCCTCGACGCGAATCAGTGAGCGCCCGCCGTGCCGGAACTCCACTTCGATCCGCGTCGCGCCAGCATCGAGGCTGTTCTCGACGAGTTCCTTCACGACCGCGGCAGGCCGTTCAATCACCTCGCCGGCGGCGATTTGATTGGCGACCCGATCAGAAAGTATGCGGATGATGGCCATGAATGAAAATCGCAGCGTGCAGAAAAGCGCGGGCGCGGCGAGTCTATCGTTGATCCTCTTTTTCGCTGGGCGGCGAGCCGGTTCTTTTCGGGAACTCCACGAGATTAATCAACGAGCCCATCGCCCGCAGTGGCCCCAGCAGCCAGCTGCCCCGCAACATCGATTCAAATTGACCGCTTTTTTCCTGCAACCGATTCACCAGAAAAATGAGCACCAAAGCGCCGCCCAACGTCACGATAAAAAACCAGCGGAAGACGTGGATATCCAGTGCAGGCGCCGAGCCGCTGCTTTTCAGAAACAGTCCCCACACCACTGGCGACAGACCGCCGAGAAACCAAGTCAGAGCGCCGTGCAATGAAACCGGCAAGGCCCGATCTGCCTCCGGGAGAATGCCGGTCAGGTAACTCACATTCGCCGCGGTAAACATTCCCGTGCCCGCCCCGAGCAACACGAAGAGCCCGGGCATGAGCCACAGCGTAATCGCGGACCACTGCAAGCACGCGAGCCAGCCCATCGCAATCAAAGCATAAAGGCTGAAGGAAAGCCGCAGAAAAGGCTTGGCTCCCGTCCGGTCGAGCCGTGATCGCATAAACCAGTTTCCCGCAATGACCCCGCCGTATTGCAGCATGGTATAAACCATGATGTTCACCACGCTGAGCCCTGCCGTGGCTTTAAGAAAATACGCCCCGAACGGGGCAATCGGAGTCGTGACAACATAGAACAGCACGCCCAGCCAAAGGTAAGGCCGAAACACCGACGGCGCGAAAAGATGTCGCGGCGTGTCCGTCCGGATTTTTTCCCAACCCATGATCACCGGACGTTCGATATCCGGCAATTTCCTCAAGCAACGCAGCGCCAAGTACGCTCCGGAAATACTAATGACATATTGCCCAAAAAAAGCCCAACGTGGAGGGAGAAACGCAAACATCCCGGCGCACACCACGAGCGTGCCCACCGCCGCAACCCCGCCCATAATCTGATCGGAAGCCCAATAACGACCGCGAATTCCCACCGGCACCAGTGCCTGGAGCCACGTCGTGATGGCGGCCGCGCCCATCGAGCGGCTCAACGAATAGAAAAACATCGCCGTGACCATCGCATAGATCATCCCCGTCGTCGGCAGACGCGACGCCACCAGGGAGAGGATTAACGGGACCAACAAAAACCAACTGCGCGCACCCCACCCCGCCAGGGTTAACCGCTTAAATCCCAGCCGCGGCAGCAGCAGCGTGGCGAACACTTGCACGGGTGTCAGCAACAGCGTCCACGAAAAAACCAAACCCGTTTGAAACGAATTCGCGCCGAGATACTCCATGAACAACACCGTCGGAGCACCCGTCGCCACCTGCCAATTCAAGGCATTGAAAAACGCAAAGTAGAGACCCTGCCGGTACGGATACAGCGCAGGGTCGTTTTTTTGCGTGGGAAGTAACACAGAAATTCAGCATGCAGGCCACCGACCTCGCGCTCCAGCGCTAACTCACTCGCCAGCGAGCGATATCTCCGACTATGGGCGGGAGTGCCTCACCCCGCTGGCTTCAGCGCTCGGGTCAAATGCCTCGCCGGGTGAAGGCACCCCGACCACAGTAAATACAAACCATAAATACGCGGGCGTTCCGCCTTCGCTCCAGGAACTATTTCTTCGGCAA
>JANYFP010000286.1 GCA_025362555.1 Verrucomicrobiota bacterium | reverse complement strand
GATGATTGGCCCCAATCATCGTCTCGACGTTAATCAGACTCACAAAACTCGGTTGAGAAGGAAGTTTTCCGCGCATCCCGCTCCGACGCCTTTCTTTTTCAATTGTTCATTCAAATCGCGACTTTTTCAGCAGCCTGCTAGAAGCCCATGGCGGAGACGATTAGGCGAAGCCGCACGTTCAAAGATTCATCCCTTGATGAATCCAATGAGCGGTTAGAACCTACGGGGTTTGATTCTGCTTTGTCAGTCTACCCACTGGAAGTCGCGAGGAACCAGTATTATTTGCGCATCTCCTCGCTCGCCAGCTTGCCAGTAATCGCGCATCCGTTTCAAATCCATAACGAAACTTATCAATCGTTGAAACGTCAAAAGCCACGATGCTTGCCGCAAAACCGTTAGTGATACGCTTCGGCGCCATGGGAGACATGGTGCTGTTGATTCCATTGCTCAAAGCGCTGCAGCAGCGCTACGGTCTGCCGTGCGACCTCGTCACGTCCGGGGCCTGGACGCGACCATTGATGCAACGCGTTCCCGCCTGCGGGTCGGTTCAACTTCTCACCAGCCGCCGCACGCCCTATCTCTTCAACCGCAGTCAGTGGCAACTGGTCTCATTCCTCCGGCAACGACCACCCGCCCCCGTTTATGTCTTCGAAAGTGACGATAAAAGTCATTCCCTCCTCCGGCGCGGCGGAGTGAAACCCGAATGGATCTGCACCATTCGTGATCTGCCCACCCTGCCGGGTGAACACATCGCCGCCCACGCCCTCCGCCTCGCCAATCAGACTCCGTCAGCGCTGCGTGATCGTCCTGAATATGAAGTTAAGACCAGCCTCGCGCCCGACGCACGCCCTCTGCTCAGCGACGCCGATCGCCACGATTGTGCGCGCTGGATTGAACACCACCATCTGACGGATTCCCCTCTCGTCCTCATTCAAGCAGGCAACAAAAAGACGATGAAGGGAGGCAATCGCCAACGCCGCAGCAATGTCGACTACTGGCCCGAAGCCAACTGGGGTGAAGTGATCGCCCGTATCCGTGAGCACCTGCCGACTTCCCAAGTCATCATCTGTGGCACTCCTTCCGAGCGCCCGCTCGCTGAAGCGATCGTACAGTTGATCCCCGGGTCCCGCAACGGCGTGCTGATCGCGACCGAGGACCTGCCCATTCCCCGCCTGCTCGCCTTGCAAGAACGCGCCCACAGCATGATCTCCGTCAATACCGGCCCGGCGCATTCTGCCGCCGCCATGGGCTGCCCGGTCGTCGTGATGTTCACGCGCCACTCTCACCGCGGCGCCGATCTATATTCACCTGTCCCAACTTCGGGTGCAGTGAAAATTCTATTGCCTGTTTCCACGGCACCCGACGCCGGCCTCGACCACATCACCCCAGCCGAAGTGGTGAACGCCTGGACCGAAATGGTGACGTCCGAGCTGAGCAGTCGACCAAACTAACCGTGGATTTTTTTCCGAGGGAAAAAAGCGCTGATCCTTACACTCAGCGGAGGATAGGCTCTTATTCATATTCGTAAAATTGTCAGTCTACAGCAAATGGTTAGCGACAGAAGGACGTTGTATCGCGAAGAGATCGAAGGATGGCCCGGTATTCATTTCACGTGTTTCGTGGTAGTTCGGATTGAGCGAGTCCGACTGAGTTTATCTTTTCTAGGCGCGCCTCCACTCACGCACCGCAGGGCGCTGACACGATCAAGTTTTTCTCTACGCATCAAAACCCACGGCCTTCGCGACGGCTTCGTATGTAACCCGCCCGTTTCGTGTATTCACGCCGCGAGCCAGACCCTTGTGCTCACTCAACGCTCGCTCGATGCCTTTCTGCACCATCATCGCCACGAACGGTTCTGTCGCTTGCGTGAGCCCCATCGTCGACGTGCGGCCAACCAACGCCGGCATATTCGGCACGGCATAATGAATCACCCCGTGCTCCTCGTAGGTGGGTTTTTCATGGGACGTCGGCCGAATCGTCTCGATGCAGCCGCCTTGATCGATGGCGATATCCACGATGACACTGCCCCGCTGCATCTGCGCCACCATTTTCTTGGAAACAACAATCGGGGCCTTGGCGGCTGGAATGAGCACCGCCCCAATGAGCAAGTCCGCATCCGCGACTGCCTGCGCAATGTTAGCGGGATTGGACATGAGCGTGACAATCCGGCCGCGGTACTCGATATCGAGCGCTTCAAGTCGGCGTGTGTCCAAATCAAGCACGGTGACGCGCGCGCCCATGCCCACAGCCATTTGCATGGCATGCGCCCCGGAATTCCCCGCGCCCACGACCACCACATGGCCGGGCATCGTGCCCGGAATGCCCCCGAGCAACACACCGGAACCGCCGTGTTGTGATTGAAGAAAGTACGCGCCGATCTGAATGGAAAGCCGGCCGGCGATTTGCGACATCGGCTTCAGCAACGGAAAAGAACCGTCCACCCCTTCCACCGTTTCGTAAGCAATGCCGAGAATCGCCTTCCGACAAAGTTCCTTCGCGAGAACCGGCCCGGCCGCAAGATGCAGATACGTAAACAGCGCCTGGCCTTCGTGAAGAAATTCATACTCCGCCGCGAGCGGTTCTTTAACTTTGAGAATCAAGTTTGCATTTTTCCACACCTTGGCGGCGGAAAGTACCACCGTGCCGCCCGCCGCTTTGTATTCCGCGTCAGCAAAGCCGGCGCTGCGCCCGGCGCCGCGTTCGATGATAACTTCTCCACCGAGTGAGATTACGCGGCGGCAAAGACTCGGCGTCATGGAGACACGGGTTTCACCAATCTTAATTTCTTTAGGGACTCCGATAATCATGGGATCCATGGGTTTTAATATGAGTTTGGCCGTCCCGCTTCTTGCCGGCAGCTATAATTTCTGTGCGGCAACCCAGGCTTTGATGTGATCGTCAAGCACACTCAATGGCACGGCGCCGTTGCGCAGGACTTCGTCGTGAAACAGACGCACATCAAATTTCTTACCGAGTTCGCGAGTCGCGTAGGCGCGAAGCTCTTTTATTTTCAGCTCGCCGAGTTTATAGGCGAGAGCCTGCCCGGGCCAGACGATGTAACGATCAATTTCCACCACGATATCGTGTTCGGATTTACTGGAATTTTCTTTGAAAAACTGAATGGCCTGCTCCCTCGACCAACCGAGGGAATGCATGCCGGTGTCCACCACGAGCCGGATCGCGCGCCAGATTTCAAAAGTGAGCTGGCCGAATTTATCATAAGGATCGGTGTAGAATCCCATCTCGTCACCCAAGCTCTCCGAGTACAGACCCCAGCCTTCCACAAATGCGGTGTAGCCGCCGTAGCGGCGAAAATCCGGCAGCTCTCCCAGTTCCTGCGCGAGTGAAATCTGCAAGTGGTGTCCCGGGACGGCTTCATGCAGGGTCAGGGGCTGCATCTCCCACTTCGGTCGCGTATCGAGCGCGTAGGTATTCGCGAAAAAATAGCCCGGCCGGCCCGTCTCGACCGCCCCAGGATAATAATACGCCGTCGTCTGGGATTTTTCCGCGTAGGCCGGGACCGGCAACACGCCATAGGTGAGTCGCGGCAGCGTTTTAAAAAGCTTCGTCAACTGCGGGTCCGCCCGCTTCGCGATATCGCGATACGCCCGCAACAATTCATCTTTATCGGTGAAGAAAAATTTGGGATCAGTGCGCAAATAAACAAAAAACTCCGCGAGCGTTCCTTTAAATCCGGTCTGGGCTTTGACCTTTTCCATTTCCGCGCGGATCCGCTTCACCTCGGATTGACCGAGGTCGTGAATCGTTTGCGCGGTCAGATCCGTGGAGGTCTGCGTCTTGATTTGCCACGCATACCACGCCGCGCCATCGGGCAAAGCCGAAGCGGCCGTGGTCGTGCGAGCCCCGGGCAGGTATTTCTTGCTCAAATAGGACTCCAGTCGCTGAAACGCCGGCCTCACTTTTTCCGCGTACGCCTTCGCCGCTGCGGCCCGCAGTCGAGTGCCATCTTCACCGGAAACTGTCGGAGGAAGATCGTTGAACCCGAGCAGCAGCGGACTCTTGAAAGCCTCTTCCGGAATTTGGTTAAGCACCTGCTGCGGCACCTCGCGCAGCGTAATCTGCGGCGGTGTGACGCCGCGCCGCACGCCTTCTTCGAGCAAGGCAATGACTTCATCCACCACGAGCGGCAGGGCCTGAAGGCGGGCGAGCTGATTTTCAAGCTGATCTGAGGTGGCGTTCGGCATTGCGCTGAATAACTGGGCCGCGTCCTGCTGAATGCCGCCGAGCTGCGTC
>JANYFP010000083.1 GCA_025362555.1 Verrucomicrobiota bacterium | reverse complement strand
GGCGTAGAGCGTATTCCAGCGGCGATGTTCCTCGAAAACTTCGCCGGGCGAAAGATGCGGCAGGTAATTGAGCGCTAAAAGTAAATTGCTGTGCGTGCCTGGTTCGGGGTGGGCGACGAGCGCGGCGCGAAATTGGCGTATCGCCTCATCCAGTTCGCCGGTGGATTTGCAGAGGCGACCGAGGTTGTCGTGAGCGGGTGCGTAGGTTGGATTCAGTCGAAGGGACGCGGTGAAAGCAGCTCGGGCTGATGACACTTGCCCGGTGGCAAGCAAGGCGACTCCGAGAATATTGTGGGCCTCGGCTCGTGCCGGCTCGAGTGCGATTGCCTGGCGGAACGCGTGGATCGCCTCCGCCGGATCACTGTTTTCCAGACAGGCGACGCCGAGGTTGAGCCACGCGGGTGCAACCTTGGGTGCGAGGTTCACTGCCTGACGAAACGCAGCGATGGCTTCAGGAAAACGTCCCAGTTGTTTCAGCACGTTGCCTGCTTGATGATGGGCTTCCGCGAGACCGGGCTCCAGTTGTCGTGCCTGGTGAAAATCCTCCAATGCTTCGTTGGTGCGATTGAGTGCGCGCAGGGCAAAGCCGCGGTTGAGTCGAAACGCGGCGACAGTGGGATTCGCTGCGATGGCGCGGGTGAAGAGCTCGGCTGCCCGATTTGGATTCCCTTCATCCCGGGCGATGAGGCCGAGCAGGTGAAGGGCGTTCGCATCTCGTGGATCGGCCTGCAAAATTTGTTCGTAGAGCGTACCTGCGGCCGCGAGTTGTCCGGCCCGATGGAGTTCGAGGGCGCGGGTGATTATCGCCGGGGATGGATTCGTCACGTCGCGATGAAGGTCGGAGAATTACAGTGGAGCAAGACTGGAGCCGCTTCTTTTTTGAGCGGTGCAAGAGCAGGGGGCCCGGCTCGCAATCGCTGCTTGGGGTCGGAAAAAGCGAAGGCCCCGGCGGTGAGACCGGGGCCAGCTTTCCAACTTTTTCGTCAACTGATGCAGCCGATGCCGCAGCAATCTCAGAGCGGGGCCTCCGCTTGCGGTTTTCTTGTCTCACCTTGTCCGGGCCGCCGTGCGGCGGCCCGAACTTGGCGAATCAATACGACCACTAGGGAGGTTCTATCAACCGAGTAGTTTGAGCGCAGACTGAGCGCTCTGATTGGCCTGCGCCAACATCGATGTACCGGCCTGCACCAGGATGTTCCAGCGGGCTAGCTGGGTTGATTCCGATGCGACGTCGACGTCGACGATCCGACTATTAGCTGCTTCGAGGTTGGCCTTGTTCGTGGTCACCAGTTCAGAGGCGAAGCCGAGGCGGCTTTGTTCCGAACCGTTGGTTGCACGCATCGTCGCCACGTTCTCGATCGCCGTGGAGATCTGCGCCACGGTGATGTTGGCCAACGAGGTTGCACCCGTCGCCGCAGTGATGGTACCGACACCGGCACCGCTGCTGGCGAGATCGCGAGCCGCGATCGATACGGTGGTGCCACTGGAACCGTTTTCAGTGGTTGCAACACTACCGATGGCGGACGAACCGAACAGGGCGACTCCGTTGAACGTTTCGGCGGCGTTTGCCGTGAGCTGCGCTTGCAGGGCGGTAAACTCCGTGTTGTAGTTCGCCAAGTCACTTGAGCTCTTAGTGACGTCCTGATAAAGAACTTTGAGCTCACTGATACGCTGTAAGACCTGGCCGGAGACTTTGAGAGCTCCATCCTGAGTTTGCAGGAGCGAGACGGCATTTCCGATGTTGCTTGCAACAGCGCCCTGACGGACGGCAGCAGCAGACAACTTCATCGACACCGCCAAACCGCCCGCATCATCGGAGGGATTGACGATCTTCGAACCGCTGGAGAGCCGGTTAAGGCTCTTTTGCAGCATCGAATTGGAAGTGGCGAGGTTGTTGGAGGCAACCGTCGCCGCGTAGTTGGTATTAATCACGACTGACATGGTATCTATCCTTGATTTTGCGACATCCGTCGTCGCCACGTATCCGGTTGAGACAGCTCCGGATCGCGCTGTTTACGGCTTGGGCCGCAAAGGAGTTCACGCTTGTAGGCGTGAGAAAGAGGGGGAATGAAGGTTAATAGCTACCAGTCGAGAAACGAGAGGGGAACAGGGGGCCGGGTCGCATCGCGATGCCGGCCCCCGCTACGGAAGATCTATCCTAAAGTCCGGAGACGAACTTAGCCCTGGAGGAGCTTCAGTGCGCTCTGCGGGCTCTGGTTCGCCTGGGCGAGCATTGAGGTGCCGGCCTGGACCAGAATATTCCAGCGGGCAAGCTGGGTGGATTCTGCGGCGACATCGACGTCGATAATCCGACTGTTGGCGGATTCGAGGTTCGCCTTATTCACGGTCACCAATTCCGAGGCGAAGCCGAGTCGGCTTTGCTCCGAGCCATTGGTGGCGCGCATGGTGGCGACGTTCTCGATTGCCGTGGAGATCTGCGCCACGGTGATGCTGGACAGCGAGGTTGAACCGGTCGCCGCCGTGATGACACCGACTCCGGAGGTGCTGCTGGCGAGATCGCGGGCCGCGACTGTGACTGTGGTGCCGCCGGCACCGTTTTCGGTCGTGGCGACGGCGCCGATGTTCGCCGAGCCGAACAGTGAAACGCCGTTGAACGATTCCGTGGCGTTGGCCGTGAGCTGGGCCAGGATACCAGAGATGAAGAATGAGCCGGTGTCTATGCTGGCGGCCACGCCCGTCGGACCCTGGTTGATGACGAAGGCCTGCCGGCCTGGGGCTCCGTAGGTCCCGCTCTCGCCAAGGG
>JANYFP010000250.1 GCA_025362555.1 Verrucomicrobiota bacterium | reverse complement strand
TCCCTGCTGACCGGGCGCGACTGACGGTGATATAGAAACTCCAGCACCGATGTGCGGTACTCGGTGTAGAGCGCGTCATGCGCCAGCGCTACCCGCTCGCGCGGCCGCTCGAGCCGCACTTGTAAAATTTCGCCGATGGTCGCCGACGGACCGTTGGTCATCATCACGATGCGGTCCGACAGCAGCACCGCTTCATCGACATCGTGCGTCACCATCACGACCGTCGAATGCGTCTGCGCGACGATCTTCAAGAGTTCGTCCTGCAGATGCGCGCGGGTCAAGGCATCGAGTGCGCCGAACGGCTCGTCGAGCAGCAAGACCTTCGGCTCCATCGACAATGCGCGGGCAATGCCGACGCGTTGCTTCATGCCGCCGGAGAGTTCGCGTGGGTAGGAATATTCGTAGGCACCGAGTCCGACGGTCGCCAGGACTTGCTCGAGCCGCGAAGCTTGTTCCTCCGGCGGCAGGTGTTCGATCGGCAGCAAAACATTGCCGCGGACACTCAGCCACGGGAACAACGCGAAATTTTGAAACACCATCGAGATGCCCGGTGAGACGCCCTTGAGTGGAGCGCCTTTCCAAAGGACTTCACCCTTGGTCGGTGCAATCAGCCCGGCCATGATGCGCACGAGCGTGGATTTGCCACAACCAGAGGGGCCGAGTAGCGCGACGGCTTCGTTGCCGCAGATGCTCAGGTTGATATCGGAGAGCACCAGTCCCGCTTCATTGCCGCCCGTGGTGGCGTATTCGTGCGACACATGGCGAACTTCGATGAGCGGTAGGGGGGAGGAATCAGACATGGGATCAGAGACCGAAACGGCAGCGGGCGTCGGCGATTACTTGGAGTTTTTTCCACAAAGTGCGGTTAATGCCAACGACAACCACCGCCATGATAATCAATTCTGCCGTCAGCTTGGGGAAATTGGCGGCAGCGGTGGCGCGACTGATGAGTGCGCCGAGGCCGGTGGCTTCGTAGAGCTTGCCACCGGCATTAACATATTCGGAAACAATCGTGGCGTTCCACGCGCCGCCAGCAGCGGTGACCCAGCCGGTGACGAGTCCGGGGAAAACTGCCGGCAAAAGGAAACGCGTCCACTGGCGCCAGTGACTGAGGCGCAACAGCGAGGCGCAACTGACGATATCGTTCGGGATGGCTGCAGCGGAGGCTGCGACGTTGAAAAGAATATACCACTGCGTGCCGAGTAGAATGAGAATGATCGCGCCCCATTGCAGTGTCCCGCCGACCAAAATGATCAGCGCGATAATCCACGGATAAATCATCGGGGCGGGGAAGGAGGCGGCGAATTGGATGAAGGGTTGGAGCCGGCTGGACAGTCGCGGATTCAAACCAATCCACACGCCGACCGGCACCGTCCACAGGGTACCGATAGCCACGGCGGCCAGTACCCGGCCGAAAGTGATGACCGTGCAGTAAATGATTTCGCGCCAATCATTCCAGGTCACTTGGCCGAGCAATAGGGTGAGTTTCACTCCGCCCCACGCCATCGCGACGACCAGCACCGCGACAATGGTGTGGTAGGTCCAGCGACCGTAGGCCGGGCGAGGAGGGAGGCTTTCCTCCGCGAGGACTGCGACGGCGGACGGACCGGGCAACGTAAGAAAGCGGAGACTTAATTTTTCAACCACCGTAGTCGCTATTCCAGCGAAGCGGGAACGCGCGAGCCAAAGCTGGAAGGCCGAGGGCGGCACCGTCACGCCACCGAAATCGTCGAGCTTGAAACGTCGTGACCACACGACCAATGGCCACCACACGAGTCGATCGACGACAATGATGACCACTCCCATGGCGATGATGCCGAAGATTTGAGCGCGGACATCGCCGCGCTCGATGGCCACGCTCATATAGGAACCGATGCCGGGTACGCGAAAATCCTGATCGCCGAGCCGGAACGCTTCGGTGATGCTCAGGAAAAACCAGCCACCAGCCATCGACACCATGCTGTTGTAGAGCAGGCCTTGGGCGCCGCAGGGCAGTTCGATGCGCCAGAAACGGTGCCACCAATTGAAGCCGTATAATTTTCCGAGCAAACGGAACTCGGCGGGCACCGCGCGAAGCGAATCGTGATAGCTGAAAGTCATGTTCCAGACCTGGGCGGTGAAAATCATCAACACGCACGCAAGCTCGAGACCGATATTGCTGTGGGGAAAAAGACCGACGAGAAAGAGCACCAGTCCGGGGAGGAAGCCGAGCACGGGAATGCTTTGCAGCACATCGAGCGCGGGGATCAGGAAACGGCGCGCGCGCGGATCGTAGTAGGCCCACGAACCGATTAAGAGCGTGAAAATAAGTGAGAACGCATACGCGATCCACCCGCGCGCGAGGGAGAACAACATGTATTTGGGCAGCGCTCCCGGCGACAGGTCGATGTCGACGGTGGCTCGCAATGGTTGTTCCCACTGCGTGGCGACGCTGCCGATCCCGATCACCGCCGCCCCAATCGCCAGGACAATGCAAACATCAATCCACCACGCAGAACGTTGAGCGGGAGTGATGGGGAGTGAGTATGACACTCCTAGATGGAATGCGTGGCGCCGCAGTCCTCAAGGAGAAACCGTGGAGATTTCACTCCTTGATTTTTCCGGGCGGGCTGATTTTTTTTCGGGCGGGCGTGATTGCACCTGCCCGGTTTGTTTTAAAACGGTCGTCGCGATTTGCCGGGCGGCGGCGGGCTGCGCGATTCGGCGAAGATTTTTTCGCCAGTGGAGCCACAGGGCCGCGTCATGGGCGAACGCGCGTTGCAAGGCGGCGACAATTTCTTCCGGCGTCTCGGCGAGAGTGCCGGCTTCGTTGCGCCGGATGAGTTCGTAATTTCCTTCCTCCTGGCCGGGCACGATCTGGCTCACGAGCAACGGACACAATGCGTTGATTGATTCCTGCGTGGTCGCGCCGCCGGCTTTGCTGATCACGACGTGGTGCGTCATCAGCAATTCGGGGATGCGGTTGGTCCATCCGAGGACCTCGGCGTGGGCTGGCGCGCTCTTCGCCATTTCCATGAGTTCCTGCTGCAGGCGTTCGTCGCGGCCGGCGGTGAACGTGATGTGCCAGTCGGATTGTTGCAAAAGTGCACGGGCGATTTTCAACGCGGAGCTCCGGCTGGAGTTGATCATGAAGAGAATCTTGAAGCGGAAGGAGGATTCCTTGCTAGGTTCCGTCGGTTGCCAATGGCTTGGCCGGTCGGCGAAACCAAGCGCGACCGGAAAACCGCTGACGTGTAGTTTTGCTTCTGGCAGGCCTTTCGTGCGGAGAAACGCTGCCGAGTCGTGATCGGTGACAAACCAGCCGTCGGATCTCGCGCGATACCACAGTGAGTTGATGGTGAGCGCATCGGTGACGACGGTGAATTGCGGGCAAGTCACGCGACCTTCGCGCTGCAGTTGATTGAGTAACCACGGGTAAACCGGATAAGTGGAAACCAGTGCGACCGGACGCTTTTCCTTGATGAGCTGCGCCAATAATTCGCGATGGCTGCCGAGGGCGCGAAACAAATGAGGTACGAGTGAGGATTGATCCAGCCAGCGGTAAATCCAGCTCCAGATTTTCGGCGCTGTGTTGATGAGATTAATGTATCCGCGTCTGGAAATATTATTGAGGCGTGGGGCGCGCAGGGCGAAGAGGTCGATCAGTTCCGCCTCGATGCCTGGTTGCTCGTTGAAGGCGGCCTGCAACGCCCGCGCGGCGCTGTTGTGGCCTTCGCCGTAGCCTGCGGTGAGAATGAGTATTTTGGCCATGGCTCAGGCGAGAACGGGGAGTTGCAGGGGCGATTCGATTTCCTCCGCGGGCGCCGGTGATTCCGGCGTCATGGGGAACGAGGTGGTGAATTGCTTGAACGTCATGAGTTCGAAGCGGCCGTCGTAGTGCTCGACGATGGCGGTCAATGATTCGACCCAATCGCCCGAATTTAAGTAATGAATATCGCCGATCATTTTGTCGGCGGGGGTGTGAATGTGACCGCAGATCACTCCGCGACAGCCGCGATCGCGGGCGAGTTTGGCTACCTGGTCTTCAAATTTGCCGACGAAACTCACCGCTTGTTTGACGCGGGCCTTGATGGCCTGGCTGAGGGAGAAATATTCTTTGCCGCGCAGTTTGCGGAACCAGTTGTAGGAACGATTCAGGCGCAACAGGAGATTGTAGCCGAGGTCGCCGAGGTGGGCGATGAACACCATGTTTTTCACGATGCCGTCAAATACGTCGCCGTGGAGCACGAGGTATTTTCCCTGACTGGTTTCGAGCACGTAATCTTCGACGAGACTCAGGCTTTCAAATTGCATCGGCAGGAGCCGGCCGAGAAAATCATCATGGTTGCCGCGGAGGTAGATCACCTCGGTGTCGCGTTTCTGAATCATCGTCAGAATGCGCCGGATAAAACGCGTGTGCGATTTCGTCCAGACGTCACCGCGCTGCAGCCGCCAGCCATCGATGATATCGCCGTTGAGGATGAGCCGGTCGCAGCGGACGTATTTGAGGAAGTGGGTGACTTCCCCGACTTTGCTGTGCGGTGTGCCGAGGTGGATATCGGACACGATGACCGTGCGGACGTTGAGGTGGGCTTTGCTCATGGTCGGGAGGTGCTGGGAATTTCGAGATTTCCGATTTTCGAATTTGGATTGCCGATTAATTTTGCGGGGCGGTGGTGATCGGTGACGGCATCGAGCAGGTCGGCTTCGAAGCGATCGATGATTGTGTCCCACGAACGGGTGCTGACTGCGGTCGGAGCGGCGGCGGCGAGCCGGGCGCGGAGTGCGGGCTCGCGCACGAGCCGTACGGCCTGGGCGAGGAAGGCGGCCTCGTCTCCCACTGGAACGAGCAGACCATTTTCGCCGGGGCGGATAAATTCATGGGCCGCAGCGTAGTCAAAGGCCCCGATGGCGAGGCCGCTGCCGAGCGCTTCCGTAATGACGTTGCCGAAAGTTTCCGTGATGCTCGCGTGCAGGTAAATGTCACCCGAGGCGTACAAGCGCGCGAGGTTGATGCCGGTGTAGAATCCGGTGAACACGGCGTCGGGTCGCTGGCGTTGGTAATGGGAAAGCAGCGGGCCATCGCCGACGAGTACGAGGCGCGCACGGGGCTCGACGGCTTTGATGGCGTCGAAGGCACGAAAGAGCAGGGGATAATTTTTTTCCGCAGCCATGCGACCGACGTGAATCACCACGGGGTCGTCGGGGGCGGCGCCCCACATTGCGCGCAGGGATTCGTCGCGTCGGCTGGGTCGGAACAGCGCGGTGTCCACTCCGCGGGAAAGCAGCCGGAGGTTTTCGTAGCCTTCGCCTTGGAGGCGGGCGAGCAGGTCGTGGGTCGGCACAAAGGTCCGCAGCGTGCGGTTGTGCACGTGGCGCAGCCACGCGGCGACGACAGGTTTTAGCCAGCCGATGCGGTAGTCGCGGGTGTATTGATCGAAGTTGGTGTGGAAACTCGAAGTGACCGGGATGCCGAACTGGCGGGCGGTCGTGATGGCGGAAGCGCCCAGCGGGCCTTCGGTGGCGACGTGAACCAGATCCGGTCGGTTCAATGCCCAAAGCTGGCGCAGGCGGCGGGCGGCGGGCAGGCCGAGGCGAAGCTGCGGATAGCCCGGGATGGGCACGCCGGGCAGGCGAACCTGGCGGCAGCCGACGCGTTGAGTGACACTGTAGCGGGGAGATTCCTGTCGCTGTCGCGGCCGAATAATGGTGATGCGATGGCCGCGCTGGGCGAGGCCGTCCACGAGGTGGCTCAGCGTCATGGCAACGCCGTTAATTTCCGGAGAATAGGTTTCGGTGACGAGGACGAGGTTCAAGCAGGTTGGCCTGGTCGGCGGCGGAAGGGCCGTTCGATAAGCGCACCTGATGTAATACCGGCTTTGTGTGAAGAACCGGCGTCAACGGGGTGACGAAACGGTGAAATTGCTGGTAAAAAATGAATATTTTAAGAAGGCGAGATTGGGATTGCGCGGCCCTCGCAGAAGTTTCTAACGTCTTTCTTTTAGCTTGATGCAAACCCACGGACCGAAGCGCATCTACACACCGCAATCACTTGAATTCTGGTTTGCCCGACTTGAGGCCGACTGGGAGGGGCACTTTGATGCCAGTCACGTGGAGCGGGGCCATGACATGTACCGCGATGGCGAAATCCGGGAGGTCGAACTGGGCGCGACCGACGCGATTATTCACCGCAAAGTGGATAAGAGAGAGGAATATGCCGTGATCGAATGGGACGGCGATAAGATCAAGGTCCGCTCCTCGTCGACTGATTCGCTGCTGGCGGACGCGATCGCGGTGGCGGGTTTGCACGAGATCGAGGAGTTGCTGGTGGACGAAATGACGGCGCTGTTACCGGGTGCGGCGGCGAAGGCCAGCGCGGCGGGTAGCCTTCGAAAGGCCGCCACAGATAGTCAGGATCCTAAAGCCGAACCGACGGCGCGTGACCTGTTGTTAAGTTTTACGACCACGGCGGATGGGCTGGTTTTCCTGGCGTATTGGAAGAGTGGCCGGAGCCGGGTCCCCGCATTAGGCAATACGACCAACCATCCGACGGCCACGGAACGCGCGAAGCTCATCGCGCTGGCGACGTACGCGCGCAAGGCGCACTTTCGATACAATCAGACCACGCACGCTTACGCGCTCGATGCGGTGGCGGATATTCCCGGCTTCGTGCGCGATTTATTGCCGCATTGGAAAAAACATTTCGGCGTCGAGATCGACGTGAAGGTGGGCAATCTGCAGCAAGGCGCGCGCGTCATTGAAGTCGAAGCCGTGGCGGACCGGCATAATGGCTCGGGTTTGAATCTGCGTTGGATTTTCCGGGCGGGAGAAAAATTACTGACGGCGGAGCAGGCGGCGGCGCTCCTCAAGCACGGGCGCACCCCGATGCTGTTGCCTGATCTCGGTATCGTGACGATGTCACCGGAGAAATGGGAAAGCTTTAACCAGTGGCGGCGTAATCTTGAGGAAACGCTCATCGATGGAGTGATCCCGCCGTACCTTATCTTTTCCCTTTTTAATGACAGCCGGATCAAGGTGACGCTCGGGGCGGAGATCGATGCGTGGCGGCGGAAAATTTTGGCGCCGGCCGCTGAGCCGCTCGTGCTCCCGGAATTTTTGCGGCAATATCAGCGCCGTGGCGTCGAGTGGATGCATCACTTGTGCGAGACGGAGTGCCATGGACTTTTGGCTGACGAAATGGGGCTCGGCAAGACCGTGCAAGTCATCGCGCTGCTGCAATCGCGCCCGATGGCCGGGCAACGGCACCTCGTGGTGTGTCCGGCCAGTGTGGTGCCCGTGTGGCGCGAGGAGATCGCGAAATTTTATCCGGAAGCGAAAATTGAAGTGCTCAAATCGGGGCATGATTTTGCCACGCAAAAGGCGCCGTGCATCTGGATTGCCAGCTACACGAAGCTGCGCAAACACCGCACGTTGCTCGATGCGACGGAGTTTGGTTATGCGGTGCTGGATGAAGGGCAGTTCATCAAGAATCCCGACGCGAAGGTCACGCAGGCCTGCTTTGCGATCAAGGCGAAGCACCGCCTGGTGCTCACCGGCACGCCGCTGGAAAATCGCCAGCTCGATCTGTGGTCGATCTTCCGTTATTTATTGCCGGGTTTGTTGGGCACGCGCGTGGGTTTTGAAACCGCGCTCGTGCAGGATCGCGATGGCACGATGAACCGCCTTCGCCAGCAAGTGGCGCCGTTTATTTTGCGCCGCACCAAAAACGAAGTGGCCAAGGAACTTCCACCCAAGGTGGAAATGGATCTGCTTTGTCCGCTCACCGAGGTGCAGCGCACGGAGTACGCGCGCATTTGCTCGGAAGGGTTGGCGCGGCTCGGCGAAGACATCGGTCTGGCGCTGCGGGAGAAATCATTTGGGTTTCTCGCGCTGCTGACGCGGTTGCGTCAGGTGTGCTGCGATCCGGATTTGTTGCCGTGGCTCAACGCGCCGCACTCGGACAGTGGCAAGCTCGAGTTGCTCATCGAGAAACTCGCGGAGATCGTGGCGAGCGGCCACAAGGTCGTGATTTTTTCCCAGTTCGTGACGCTGCTTAATCGCGTGCGCAGTGCGCTGGACGCAAATTATCCGGATCTGCCGCGTTACGAAATTACCGGCATGACGGTGGACCGGCAAAAACCGGTGCAACAATTCCAAACGGCGCAAGGCGCGGCCGTGATGCTCGTCAGTCTGAAGGCGGCGGGTACCGGGATCACGTTGCACGCGGCGGATTATGTTTTCCTGCTTGATCCATGGTGGAATCCAGCCGTCGAGGATCAGGCCATTGATCGCGTGCATCGCATCGGCCAGACGAATACGGTGTTCGTTTATCGCATGGTGACGGCGGGCACTATTGAGGAGCGCATTCAGGCGCTGAAGGTCGCGAAAAAACAATTGTTCCAGCAGGTGATTGACGGTGCGTCGGGTGATTTCGAGTGGACCAAACATTTCAGTTCGTTGAACAGTCTGATCCAGCTCAGCGCGGTGGAAACGAGCGAGCCCGAGGGGCCACCCGCCATGGTGGCGGCACCGGCACTTCCCGTCGTGCCTCCGTCCGATTTGTAAGGGGAACAAATCTTGTCAGGGGTGAGGACACTGCCATGGTGGACGCGTGGACGCGTGGAATAATTTTCAAGGCAGGAAGAGGACTGGTTCTGGTTGCAGGCTTCGACGGCGCGCGGTAGCCGGGCTCTTTTCTTTGTCGCACGATTCGATGGGGATCGAATTTAGGCGGGCGGGAGATTTATTGAATTCATCTGAAGGGAAACCGCGCCTATTTCATAGATGTAGGAGGGGCTTTATGCCCCGATGCTGCACGTTCGCCGGTGATGAGATTTTCGAATCGGGGCGTAAAGCCCCTCCTACAGCAGCGGTTGCTCCGGTCCCCTCCGAGAAGCCAATTGCGGCTGAGACTACTTGGTCCAGCGGAGGGGAAAGCCGATGAAGGAGATGGTCCCCCAGTTTTATGAGCGTTTGCTGCGGCTGCTGCGTTGGCGGTTGTGGATCGCGGAGAAGCTGCGGCCTTCGCCGTGGCAAGAGACCCTTTGTTGGGCGGCGGTGGCTGGCGTGTTGGGTGCTTTATCGGCGCTGACTTTCCGGTTTGGCGTGGATCTGATTCACAGCCTGCTGACCGGGAATACGGAGGGCATGGTCGATTCATTTCGCGAATTGAATTGGCAGCAGCGGCTGGGAATTCCGGTGGTGGGTGGCGTCCTGGCGGGCATGGTGCTGCTATTTGGCAAGCGGTTGCATCCGGGGGAAAGTTCCACTGATTACATGGAGGCGATTTTGATTAGCAGTGGCGAATTGCGCGTCCGGGCCAGCGTGGTGAAAAGTACGGCGGCGATGTTTTCCATCGCGTCGGGTGGTTCGATCGGGCGCGAAGGACCGATGGTTCAACTGGCGGCGGTGGCGGCGTCATTCATCGGGCGGTGGCGCAAATTTTCCGCGCCGCAATTACGCCTGCTCGTCGCGTGCGGCGCAGCGGCCGGCATTGCCTCGGCGTACAATGCACCGATCGCGGGTTCGTTTTTCGTGGCGGAGATTATTCTCGGTACAATCGCGATGGAGAGTCTAGGACCGCTGGCGGTCTCGGCAGTGGCGGCGACGCTGACGATGCGTGCGCTTTCGAACGCGCACACACTTTATCGCGTGCCGGCCTTCACGCTGAATTCGCTCTGGGAAATCGGACCGTTTGTCGTGCTGGGGATTTTGGCCGGCATGGTGGCACCGATTTTTTTGCGTTCACTGCGTTATGTCGAGGGATGGTTTTCTGCGACCAAACTCCCGTTGCCTCTGCGGTTGGCGTTGGGCGGATTGATTGTCGGCGGCCTGGCGGTAAGAGTGCCGGAAGTTTGCGGCAACGGTTACAGTGTGGTGGTTTCGATTCTCAACGGCCAGATAGTGTGGAGTGTTTTGCTCCTCGTGATGGTGTGCAAATGGATCGCGACGGCCGCTTCGTTTGGCTCGGGTGCGCCGGGTGGCGTATTCACTCCGACGCTTTTTATGGGGGCGAGCCTAGGTTATCTTTTTGGGTTTGCCGTGCATTCCTTTTGGCCAACGGGCGCGGCGGATCCGCAGGCCTTTGCCCTCGTGGGCATGGGAGCGTTGCTGGCGGCGGCGAGTCACGCTCCGGTGATGGCGATCATCATGCTGTTCGAAATGACGCTGAGCTATGATATCATTTTGCCGCTGATGCTGTGCAGTGTCGTGGCGTATTACACGGCGCGCGGCATTGAGGACAAATCACTCTACAGTCAGGCGCTGCAAAAGAAAGCGGCCGAGCAACCTGACGCGGTTCACCTGCCGGGCATCGTGGCGGATCTGGTCAAGAGTCAGGCGACACGGGTTTTGCAGACGGCGCGCTTTGAGGCGATTGCGCGGCAATTTTTGCAATCGAGGCGGGAGGAAATCTACGTGACGACCGAGGAGGGAAAGTATGCCGGCGCGATTTCGCTGCACGACATCAAGCCCTACTTGAATGATGCGGCGGTGGCGGCACACGTGATTGCGGGGGATCTTTTGCGGGACGATGTGCCCACAGTGGGATTGACGGCGACATTGGCGGAAGCGCTCAGAATATTTGCGTTGCACGCCGGACAGACGCTGCCGGTCGTGGAACCGGAGAGCGGGCGATTGGCGGGGCATCTGGTGAAGAATGATTTGTTGTTGGCGTTGCTGGAAGGGAAGGGACCGCAGGGACAAGCGGTGCCGATACGCTAGAGGTTCAGACGGGTTATCCCCGGCTGGAGGTCCATAGTTATTGAATTGAGGGACGCGGGTCATTTTTTGCGGATCGGGCTTTCTTGTCCGCTGTAGTCTTGGTGAAGGCGGAATGTCCGGCCCGCCGCGAAATTTGCCGGGGTAAACCCGGACCTACAGTTGGAATCTCGCACCCGATGGGTGGGGTTTGCTCACTCAAAGCAGAAGTCTGGAGCAGGGTTCAACCTGCCTGCTTCCGTGGGGTATTTTCCCGGTTTGTCACATGGCTGTCACGAAACCGTAACATTGATCGGTTAGTTTCTGCCCGTGCTTCGGCTCAATCACCGGGGCATTTCAATAACTCAGGCAAACCAGAATCGAACCCATGTTTAATCTTAAATTCAAATTGTTCGCGACGGCCGCAGCGCTTCTTTGCGCCGGCACCGCGTTCGCTCAAGACAGCGGTCCTCTTATTGACATGATGGTCAAGAAGGGACTCATCAACGATCAGGAGGCGGAGGAGCTTCGCGCGGACCTCGTGAAGGATTTCGTGGCGAATACTTCCGCCGGTAAATTGAGCCTCGGCTCGACCCTGACTGAGCTCAAAATCGCGGGCGATGTTCGCGTGCGCTACGAAGATCGCGCCGGCGAATTGGTTACTGGCGACCATCAGGAACGTGATCGCTTCCGCTACCGCTTTCGCACATCCCTCACCGGCAAGCTGGTCAACAACTGGGCCTTCGGTGTTCGCTTGGAAACCGCGACGGGCAGCCGTTCCAGCAATGTGACGATGGGCGATGATGCCGGTCCGTTTGCGAAGACCAGTGATGGCGTGTTCGTCGGTCAGATTTATGCGACTTGGACGCCAACCTCCGAGTGGACGTTCACGGCCGGTCGCATGGCAAATCCACTCGTGACCACTTCGATGGTGTGGGATGCCGATATCAATCCAGAAGGCTTCGCCGAGCAATACCGTCACCGCCAGGGTAACAACGAATTTTTTGGCACCTTGGGCCAGTTTCTTTACAGTACCTCGGGCAATCAAAATATATTCGGCGGCACCGCAGCCGCTCCTGCGGGCACGAAGGATCTGATTATGACCGCCTGGCAGGGTGGCTATAAGCGCTATATTTCTGGTGCGACGAATTTCTTCCAAATCGCGCCGGTCGTTTACGCTTATTACAACACTGACCAGCGCGCGAATCCGGCGGCATTCAATGCCGTGATGACCGCGACCAACGCTGCTCCGATCAACAATCTTTTCGTGGTTGAGGTGCCGCTTGAGTACAACTGGGTTGCGAAGAACGGCGTGCCGCTGCGGGCGTTTGCTGATGTGGCGATCAACTTGGACGCCAAGGCGCGCGCCCAGAAGTTCGGTCGTGCTGATCTGAACGGCGAGGATAAGGCTTATCACGTCGGCATCCAATACGGAAAGGCCAGTCTGCCCGGTGAGTGGGACGCTCGCGTCATCTATCAGTCCGTGGGGGCCTTCGCTCTCGATACCAACTTGGTGGATTCGGATCTTTTCGACAGCCGCACCAACATGAAGGGTTTCGTGGTCGGCGGAAATTATGCGCTCGGTGCCGCCACTCAATTCAGTCTGACGCTGGCCCAAGCCGAGCGGAAGAATGACTCTCTGATCGCCCCCGGCTCAGGCGACATCGGTTCGAACAATGCCCTTAATAAATTCTGGGTCCTTCAAGCCGACCTTAACATTAAATTCTAACCTCTGATTTTCAACCTCATGAAAAAGACATTTATTCTCCTCGCTGCACTGGCCTTGGCCGGAGCCGCTCATGCTCAGAAATTGGTCATCAAGGGTTCTGATACCCTCGGGGCCAAACTCGTCCCTATGTTGGCCGAAGAATACAAGGCCAGCCATCCTGGTACGACTTTCGAAATCGCTGCGGAAGGCTCGACGACGGGGATTGCTGCGATCACCGACTCGACCGCTCAAATCGGCATGTCGAGCCGTCGCGCCAAGCCCACTGAAATGTCCGCCGCCACGGCCAAGGGCATTTCGCTGAAGCCCATCATCGTGGCTTTTGACGGGATCGGCGTGATTGTGAATCAGAACAATCCGTTGTCCGCCCTGACGAAGCGTCAGGTGGAGCAGATTTTCGCCGGTGACATCACCGACTGGAGCCAGGTGGGCGGCACGGCCGGCCCGATCTCGATCTACACGCGCAATACTTCTTCCGGCACGTACTCCGATTTCAAGGAGCTCGCCATGAAGAAGCGCGACTACGCATCCTCCTCGCAAAAGATGGCCGGTAACGAGCAGATCGCTTCCGAAGTAGCTAAGAATGCCAATGGCATTGGCTACGTCGGTCTGGCTTATCTGCACGACCCGGGCATCAAGACCGCCGCCATCGACGGTGTGATTCCGAGTGAGGCATCCGTGATTGAAAAGAAATACCCGTACGCTCGCCCCACGTTCTACTACACGAACGGCGAACCGGCGGGAGAAGCAGCCAAGTTTGTTGAGTTCACGCTCAGCGACGCCGGTCAGAAAGTCGTTCGCAAGGTCGGTTTCGTCCCGGTCCGTCCGTTGAACTAAGTTATCGAGAAAACCATCTGTGCCGCCTGCAAGCCCACCTCGGACTGCAGGCGGCCTTTTTTGTCACGCAACTGTAACCTGCGCCGGTTGACCGCCACCACGTCAGACCGCGATCCTTTGTCCGTCCTCCTGCTATGCCTGCGACCCTAGAATCTCCGCCCCCATCGCCGCGCCTGACCACGCGAGAAGTGCTGCTGCGCAAGCGCCGGGGCTGGTTTTTCGGGATGACCGGCGACCAGTTTGTTAAGTACGTTTTCCAGGGCAATGCGGCGATTTCCATTATCGTTCTGGCCCTGATCACGTTTACAATTTTCAGCGATGCGGTCGGATTTATTCCTAAAAATCATGACAATTTGGTGATCTATCGGCAGGCCGGTCTGGAGTTGGTCGATCTGCTTCGCGAGCAGGTGAAGGATCACCGCACCCTTTCCCGTTATCTCGCCAACATGCGGATGCAGCAGCTCCGCGAGTTGACGAAGAAACAAGGACTGACCCCTGCTCAAGCCACGGCCAGTCTCGCCGGCTTCGATGAATTTGCCAATCGCTTTGAAGACACAATCAGTGAGCACGAGACGATCTTGGGGAATATGACGGATATCGCCTCGTCCATCAAGGAGCGGCAAAAGGTCGCGGAGGATTTGTTGGAAGCAAAGCGGAATTTGCTCCGAGGCATGCGCGGTGCCCCGCCCGAGCGTGCGGCTCAGCTACGATTGGAAGCCGAGGCCATCAAGATCGAGGTCATTAATTTCAGTCAGGAGATCCAGCCGCTGCTGGCGATGAATCCCGACGTGTTTTCCGCCAACACCAAGTTGTTGTCCGCGATGCAACAGTTGGTCGAAAATCCACCGAAATTCGCTGAACCCAGTCTGCAGGCCAAGCTGGATAAGTTTAAAGGGTTTGTGGCGGTCTACGCACAATCGGTCCCGGTGACGGCGCAAGCGATGGCGACTTGGGACCAGACGAAGCCCATCGGTTGGTGGGAGTCGTTCAACGCTTTTGCGTTCGGTCGGGAATGGGTGACGGCGAGTTTCTGGCAGGATTGGTATGGCGTGATTCCACTTTTCGCCGGCTCACTGTTGATTGCATTTCTGGCGCTGCTGCTGGCGATTCCGCTCGGGATTGCGGCGGCGATTTACGTCAATCAAGTGGCCAAGCCGATTGAGCAGAAATTTATCAAGCCGTACATCGAGTTTATCTCTGCGATTCCGAGTGTCGTGCTTGGTTTTTTTGGCATCGCGATGCTGGGGGAAACGCTGCGCCGCATCTCGCAATTACCCTCGCTCGACTGGGTGCCGGGCTTTCCCATCGCGGAGCGCTTGAACGCGACGACGGCGGCCTGCCTGCTTGCGCTGATGGCGGTGCCGACAATTTTTTCACTGGCTGAGGATGCAATTAACAATGTTCCGCGATCGTTCCGGGAGGCCTCGCTCGCTCTGGGGGCCACGCGTTTACAGACCCTGTTGCACATCACGGTTCCGGCCGCGTTGTCCGGCATCATGGCGGCGATTTTGCTTGGATTCGGGCGCGTCGTCGGTGAGACGATGGTGGTGCTGCTGTGTGCGGGTAACCGGATTGAAATTCCTGATTTCGGTGCCGGCCTCGGGGTGATTTTCCAACCGGTGCATACGATGACCGGAATTATTGCCCAGGAAATGGGCGAGGTCGTGCGCGAAAGCATTCACTATCGTGCGCTCTTCATGGTCGGGGCACTGCTTTTCCTGATTTCACTGCTGATTAACTGGCTCGCGCAGAAAATTGTGCGCCGTTACCGCATTTCCGCCTGATGAGATTTTCGACAACCTATTTTTCAATCGGTCACACTGATCGCCTCCGCGGGTCCTTCGGGCGGTTGGGGACAACCGTTCTTCCCTTTCAACCATGAGTACGCCCGGTGCATCCTCCAGTCTGTTTGCCAGGCCGACGCTGGCGAAACGTGTCGAAGGCAGCGTATTTTGGGTGCTGCGACTGAGTAC
>JANYFP010000233.1 GCA_025362555.1 Verrucomicrobiota bacterium | reverse complement strand
ATAAAAGCGGATATACACTCGTTTATTTTTATCCGAAAGCAGACACCCCGGGTTGCACCAAACAAGGCTGCAGCCTGCGTGACGCCTATGCGGAACTGACCAAGAAGGGAGTGACCGTCATCGGCGTGAGCCATGATGACGTCGCCGCGCAAAAGGCGTTTAAGGAAAAGTACCATCTACCGTTCACGCTCATTGCCGACACGGATAGCACGGTGATTAAAGCATTCGGTGTATCGAACATTCCGTTAACCAGCCTTGCCAGCCGTCAAGCTTACTTGGTCGACAAAAACGGAAAAATTGTCTGGGCCGACTACAAGGCCTCGACCGAAAAACAGGCTCAGGATGTCTTGGCGGAGCTAAGCAAACTCGGCGCCTGATCAATCAACCCTGACGTAAATTTCATTTTCCTCCAAGCCGCGAGTAACGTCGCGGCTTTTTTATTTTCTACAACTCATCATCACACGCGGCCGCGAGCAACGGAGCCGCTGGGTCGAGCCGCACGCGCTCCAACCAATCGAGCAACAGGGGATGATGGCCCGTCACCGCAGCGTTCACCGGCGCCGCGACAATATCAATGATCCGCACCGAACCATCCGCGACCCGCACCACGTTGCGATCATGTGTATCGGCCACGAGCCACGCGCGACCACGCACAAAGGCCAAGCGCGGGTGATCCCGATCGCAGCGCAAAAAACGTGAGGGCCAAAGAATGAGAGCCGGCGGCAACATCACACTCGTATCGGTTCCTTCTGGCAAACGCTCACCGAGCACCTGCTTCACCACCAGCACGCCCTCCGGCGTTACACCGATCACTTCCGTCGGCATGCCGCCAATCGCATTAACCACATCCAGTTTTTCCAATAAATCACGATAGCTGCCAGGACACGCCTCAGCCCGCAGCGAATGATCCTCATCCGGCTCGTAACGGAACGTCGCCCCGATCCACTGTCCTTCGATCGGACGAAAAAATTTATAGATGGAATCCTCGTGATCTTGAAATGCCCACGCTTCGACTCCGCCACCAATATGCCGCAGAATCGGACTGCCTTCCGCCAGGGAATCCTCGGATTCTGCGGGGAACCCAAATAAATCGAGCGGCAAAAGGGGCAAAGTTGCCCGAAAAGTCCGGATCGAATCGCCAAGCTCCGCCCAAGCCCCACCGGTTCCTTCCAAGAGGCTTACGGCGTCTTCGGGGAGGACGAGGAGATCGCGGTCCGGATCCGTTCCAATGCCGCATTCGGCCGCTGCCGCGCGGAGGCGATCGAACGCTTCCAATCGTCGCCCGTGATCGTTGAGAAGGTATTCTTGGGCGGCAACTTCCGGGAGTTGGCTGCCTTTGATGAAACTTGGCCGGCCTGAGAAGTGGTCTTGCATAATTCGCCCATGCGGAAAGGTCGGACTCGCCTGCCCCAAAGGCAAAAACTATTTACCCGCACCTTGTTCACAACCGGGGTTCAAACTGAGCAAGTTACCCTTCGGAACTTGCGGCCAAATTTTTCACAAGCAACCTCTCGCTTGACACCCCCCCGTGCCTGCACTGACTTTGGACCTCTTTTTCTCATAATACTATGCAACCTACATTCCGCCCGCATCGCAAGAAACGCGCCCGCAAGATCGGTTTCCGCGCCCGCAAGGCCACTCCTGGTGGCCGCAAAGTCCTTTTGAACCGCCGCCGCAAGGGGCGTAAGCGTCTCACGGTCGTCTAAGATGAACTTTCGCGCCGGGCAGCATCTGCGGCGCAACGACGACTTCCGCGCGGTACGCGAGCAGGGCCGACGCATCGACTGCGGGGCCTTCCTCCTGACTTGGCGGAGGCGTCCCGCTGAGTCTGAAGCTGCACTCGCACGTGTCGGTGTCGTTGCTTCCCGTGCATCGGTCGGCGATGCCGTTCACCGCAATCTAGCCAAACGCCGTCTCCGCGAAATTTTTCGTCACCATCAAACTCTGGTGCCTCCCGGCCTTGATCTCGTGCTGACTGCCCGGCCGGCGTTGCTCCGTTTGAAATTTGCCGAATCGCAACTCAGGTTTGCTAACGCGTGTCGCAAACTCACGCCGGTCGTGCCTCCGCCCAATGTCTGATTTCAATCCTGTGGCGACGTTGCCTGCTCGCGCTGCGAGTGGACTGATTTGGCTCTACCAAAAGACGCTTTCCCCCGCGCTCGCGGCGCTCAATCCCACCTGCGGTTGCCGCTTCGCGCCCACTTGTTCTCACTACGCCCGCGAAGCCTTGGTTGAACACGGTTTAATCACTGGTCTTTTTTTAACTGTCCGCCGTTTGGCAAAATGCGGCCCGTGGCATCCGGGGGGCGAAGATTTCGTTCCTCCTCGCCGACGCCCAGTCTGCACCAAAATTTCTCCCGTTTAACTCCCTTTCTTCATGGATAAAAAGAACACAATCATCGGCGTCGCCCTGCTCCTCGCCGCCATGGCGAGTTTCTACTTCAGCGCGCGTCTCGCCCCACCTGCTCCCGCCCGCCCGCCGCTGATCACACCCAGTGGAAATCCGCTGGCCAAAAACGAGGCTCCGCTCGCCGGCCCCGCCAGCTCCCCGAGCGACGCCGTGCTCACCGCCGGTAAATCCGCCTCCTCCACTCCCGCCGAATACGTCACTCTCACCAACGATTTCCTCGAGGTAAAATTCACCAACCACGGTGGTGCGATTGATTCCATCGGCCTGAAAAAATATTTGGCCGAACAGGGAAAACCCGCGCTCTACACCCTGAATGCGCAACAAATCGCCCCGGCCCTCAGCCTCACCGATTTTCCCGGCGCCGATCTGCACACGGCTTACACACTCGTCTCACAGACTCCCACCGAAGTCGTTTACCGCACTTCCTCCGACGGCCTGGAAGTCACCCGTCGTTACTCGATCGCAAAAGTGGTCGGACAGGACGACTATCAGGTTCGCCACGAAACCACGTTTCGCAATTTGTCCGATAAGGCGCTCCCGCTACCTCGTGCGATCTTCAATCTCGGCACCGCCGCCCCGCTCAGCGAAAATGACTTGGGCCAATACCTGAATGCCGGCTATTCCGATGGCAAAGACACCACCTTCATCCAACGGAGTGAGCTCGAGGGCGGTGGTCTGCTCGCCATGGTCGGCGCCAAAGATGGCACCCCAGCCAAATACATCGAACGTCCCTCATCCATTGCGTGGGCCTCGGTGAAAAATCAATTCTTCTCCGTCATCTTGACCCCCGATCAACCGGGAACCGGCGTCCGGGTCGAGCGCGTGAAACTCAATTTGCTTGCCCCCGACACCGACCGGCGCGCCTACGGCATCACGAATTACGCGCAATTTGACCTCAAGCCGCTCGCCGCCGGCGCCTCCTCTACTTTCGGAGCAAATTATTTTGCCGGTCCCAAAGAATACAAACGCCTCTCAAACTCCGACGTATTCAAACACGGCGAAGACAAGGTCATGCAGTTCGATTCGTTCTTCTTTAATAAAATCTTTTTCTCCGGCTTCTTTGCCCCGCTCCTGCTGACCATCATGACGTGGATTCACTCGGGGATCAACAATTGGGGTTGGGCGATCATCCTGACCACACTGACGTTAAAGACGATCTTCCTGCCCTTCACCCTCGCCGCTTCGCGCTCGTCCAAGCGCATGGCCAAACTCAATCCGCTCATGCAGGCCATGCGCGTGAAGTATAAGGATAATCCCCAAAAAATTCAGTCCGAGACGCTCCGATTGTTTAAAGAGAACAAAGTTAATCCAGTCGGCGGCTGTATCCCCATTCTGATCACAATTCCGTTCTTCGTCGGTTTCTTCAGCATGCTGCAAAGCGCATCAGACCTGCGCTTCGCCTCCTTCCTCTGGGTGCACGATCTCTCGGCTCCCGATACCGTCGGACACATTTTCGGCCTGCCGATTAACATCATGCCTCTTTTCATGGGTGCGACGATGATCTTCCAGATGCGCCTCACACCGACGCCGACTACGGACAATGCCCAAGCCACGATGATGAAGGTCATGCCCTGGATCTTCACGATCTTCTGCTACAACTTCGCCTCCGGCCTCGCGCTGTACTCGACCATCAACGGTCTCTTCACCATCGGCCAGCAGATGGTCATCAACCGCATGCCCGAGCCACAGCTGCCAGCAACCGCTGGCGCACCCGGTGCCACGGGCGGTACCGGTTCAATGAAGAACGTCACGCCAAAGAAAAAATAAGGTAGGGGCGATTGCCCTCAATCGCCTTTCCCGGGAATAACGATTTAACGTGGGGCCGTTAGCAAAAACGGCCCCACCCTTAAAAATGGCTGGCCATAATAAATGGTCCAAAGTTAAACGGCTCAAAGCCGTGACTGACTCGCGCCGGGGCAAAGTCTTCTCCCGACTTTCGCGTGAGATCACCATGGCCGCAAAAACCGGCGGCGGGGATCTCGATGGCAACGCTCGACTCCGCACCCTGGTCCTGAAAGCGCGCGAGGCCAATATGCCCGCCGACAACGTCGATCGCGCGATCAAGAAAGGCACCGGCGAATTGCCCGGCGTGATCTTCGAAGAAATGACCTACGAAGGTTACGGCCCCGGTGGAGTCGCCTTCGTCGTGCAATGCACGACCGACAATAAAACCCGCGCCGCCAAAGATGTCCGCGCCGCCTTCAACCAATTCGACGGAAATTTGGCTCAAGCCGGCGCGGTCGCGTTTCAATTTATCCATGCCGGCCAGTTCCTGATTCCACTGGACCAAACCTCCGAGGATAAACTCCTGGACCTGACGCTCGACGCCGGCGCCGATGACGTCGTCACCACCGAACAAGGTTTCGAGCTGCGCTGTAACATTCACGCGTTCGATAAAATTGCCCACGCACTGGCCACCGCCGGCATTAAACCCGCGTCGGCCGAGATCGCCTACATTCCGACGACGACCGTGCCGGTGAATGCCGAAACCGCCGCCATTTTGGAAAAACTCCACGATGTGCTCGAAGAAAACGACGACGTCCAAGCCGTGTTTTCAAACGAGGATGCCGAGTAGATTTACGTGCAGCGTTTGCGGCGCGCTATTTTGCTCACCCGCAGAACGAAAAACCTCACCCTGCTTTCTCCGGATACCATCTCCGCTAGCCCTCGTCGGCTTAAATTCATGCGCACTTTATCCTCTTCCCTCTTCGGCAGCTGACCTTTACTCTCCGAGAGATAATCAGTCTAAGTTTTATCCTCAATAAATCGTCTCCCCAGCGCCCCATGAAACTTTTCACCGCCCTCTTCGCTCTGGTTTGCTCCTCCGGTTTCGCCGCTGAAATCGCCACCATCACCCCCAAAGCCGCCGCGCAACTGGTCGCTGACGGCAAAGCCGTACTCGTCGATGTCCGCGAATCATCCGAATGGGCGGAGAGCGGTGTCGCCAAGCCCGCCGTGCTCCTCGCCAAAAGCGATTTCGACGGTGACCAGAAACAGTGGAAGGAATTCCTCGCCCAAACCGGCGACAAAGAAATCATCCTCTATTGCCGTTCCGGCAAACGCGCGGGAGTGATCGGCACCACCCTAGCTGCGAAAGGTCACAAAGTAGCAAACGCAGGCGGCTTCAAAGACTGGGAAGCCGCCGGTCTGCCCGTGCGGAAAGTCGAGTCGCCCAAGTAAAGCGACCGACGCCGATTCGGCACCTTGCGATTGCCTTGGGTGAAGTTTCACGTCCGTTCTTTCTCCGAGTTTTTCCTCGTTCGAATGTAGGAGCGTGCTTGCACGCGATTCAACTGCCCGCCCCCTTCTCCGTCGTAGGCCGGCGTGCTCTTGTCGGGACGCAGCTTGGCGAAGGTCGATGCACGCGCTCCGATTCCCTCCCGCCTTAACCGGACGCCCTCACTTCGCCTTCAAACCGCGCGTGCTAGCACGCTGCCTACACCCAAAATATCCCAAGAGATTTGAAATCCAGTCCTCCGACTTGGCTGCGCATGATTTTCTTCGCCCCCTTTGATTCCTTCGCGAGACCCATTCCGTTGCCTTTGCTGAATAGAGATCCCCTGAGCAAGCTCCAGCTATTGGACCCTCAGGAAATAAAATGAAAGGTGACTAACGCTGGACGCGTTTTCGGCAATCCATGCGCAGCACTACGCTGCGATTTCGCTAAACTACGGCCTCATTTTATGAACGCCACTCTCGCCGTCATGCACGCCCGCCATTCCATCCGCGAGTTCGAGTCTGAGCTCGTGCCGATGGATACCATTCGCCAACTCGTGGAGGCTGCCGGTCGCGCTCCGAGTTCAAAAAATACCCAACCCTGGAAACTCTTCCTCGTGCAAGGCGCCGCCCTGGAAGCATTGCGCACCGACTACCTTGCCGCATTCGACACCGGCCTACCCGCCAAGGCTGGTTACCGCTACTCACCCGATCCACTACCGGAAGCCTGGAAGGCCCGCGCGAAAGAAGTCGGCGTCGGCATCTTCAAGCACAAGGGCATCGGCCGTGATGACACCGAAAAACGCTGGGCGCATGATCGTGAAAACTTCCGCTTCTTCGGCGCACCACAAGTGATGTTTCTCGGCACGCAAGCGTCCGCGTATTCTCACGGCACGTTCCTTGATTGTGGTTTCGTACTCGATAACCTGATGCTCGGCCTGACCGCCCTCGGCTATGGTTCCTGCCCGCAATTCAGCCCCATGATTTATTCCGATCTGCTCAAAAAGCACCTGCCCGACAGCGCCGACACCCTCTTCATTTCTGCGCTCCCTTTCGGCCGCGCGAAGTCGCACAGTCACGTCAACACCTTCCACCCCACCCGCCTCCCAATCGAGGCCTGGTTCAAAGTCGTGGAGTAAGTTAAGCTGGGTTTCATCACCACGCTAAATCCAAAGGAATCATAGTCATGAGCACCACCGTCACACCAATGTGCCCATGGCAATCCACCTAGCTAATCCAACGGCTACTCCGCGCCTAAGTATACTATTAGTTTACATCTAGGGCGGCAAAAATGAAACGCCGTAATTGTCAACTAATAGTATACTTAGGCGCGGAGATCTGGGCTCTTTTGCTCGTTAATGCTAGCTATTAACTCGCCGATGTTTGGTGCGAACAAACCGATCGCGGTCCACGAAGATAGTCTGAACTTAGCAAGGCGGCTCTATTCCATTTTTGCCCCCGCCTTCACCCAAGCGGCCAGCACGGCGCGCTCTTGCTCGGTGATCTGCGTAACGTTACCGAGGGGCATGATGCGCGTGACGATGACTTGCTGATAAATTCGCGGCGCGTTCTGCACGATATCCGCCGGCGTGTGCAGCAACACCCCGGCCGGTGGCTGCGTGATTCCGGCGAACGTTGGCTGCGGCGAATGACAAGCGACACACCGCTGGCCCACAATCGCCCGGACCCGATTGAACGTCACCGCGCCCTCCACGGGCGGCAACTCCACGATGCGCGGTTGCGTCCACCACGCCACCACGCCGAGCAACCCCGCCCCAAGAATGGGATAGGGCCACGCATAAACTCCCTTATGCTTGCGATTGAAGAAATGACGGATGGAAACGCCTGCCGCCGCCATCAGCATCAATACCGCCCAGTTCTGCGGATGGCTGTAAGTCGCGGCGTAGTGATTGCTGATCATGATGAACAACACCGGCAGCGTGAAGTAGTTGTTGTGCACACTCCGCTGTTTGCCGCGCTTGCCGTAGATCGGATCCGGAACTTGGCCGACTCGCATCGCTTCCACCATTCGCTTCTGACCGGGAATGATCACAAAGAAAACATTCGCGGCCATGATTGTACCGATCACCGTGCCGACATGCATGAACATCGCACGGCCCCCCAGTTTCTGCGCCAGTCCCCACGCCAACAACGTGATCGACCCAAACACGACCACGCCAAGAAGTCCGTCGCGCTTCCCCAGCGGTGAGCGACAGAGCAAATCATAAACCATCCACGATCCCACCATGCTCGCCGCACCAAGGCCGATCGCCTGCCACGGGGTGAGAGCAGCGATATTCGGATCCACCATCATCACCTGCGCCTTGAGCCAATAAACGAGCACCAAGAGCGCGGTGCCGGAGAGCCAAGTCGTATAAGCCTCCCATTTAAACCAATGCAATTTGTCCGGCAGCGCGGCGGGAGCGACCGCATATTTTTGCGGATTGTAGAAGCCGCCGCCATGGACCGCCCAGAGTTCGCCAGCGACGCCTTTTTTCGCATTATCCGAACCGGGGGCCGGCGGATCGAGACTGTTATCCAACCAAATAAAATAGAACGACGAACCGATCCACGCGACCCCGGCAATGATATGCAACCAGCGCACGAGCATGCTGAGGAACTCAAGATAATGCGCTTCCATGGTGATTGTTCGAAAAATAGAAGCAGTGCCCGTGCCGGGCGCAACGGCGTTTCGTCGCGGCCTCGTACTTAAGGGTGCGTTCTTACCCTAAGTTGAAGTGCTAATCGACCATGGTGTTTTGCGAAGACGATTGCTGCATTCTCTTATTGTAGCCGGAGGCACTGACCCCGGTCCGGGAACACAGCAATCAGGCACCGGGTCAGCGCCCCCGGCTACAATTCAATCGAACACGCTCACGGATAGCTGAGCCTACTCACGGCTACACTCGGAGCGCGAGCAAGTGGCTGATGTCGCATTCGCTCGGTAACGC
>JANYFP010000073.1 GCA_025362555.1 Verrucomicrobiota bacterium | reverse complement strand
TGAGAGTCGAGATGAGCCTTGTAGGATTTACTCGTATCGCCCGCGGCCTTGTTGGCCCACACGTCATGCAATTGAAATTTGCCCTGAATCGTCCAGAGCCGATTCCACTCGATGACGATATCGGCGGCGGCAGAATTGGTGTTGAGCGCACACACGGCCCATTCGCCGTTGCTGAGTTCGCGGACCCAGATCTCGATGTTCTTGCCCGGGTCGGCCAGCGCGCGGAAACCCTGTTTGCCGAGCGCATCCTGGTCGATGGCGATCACGTCCTTATTGAGCAGCATTTCGCGATATTCCGGCTTCATGTTCCGCACGTCGTTGCCGGCAATCAATGGCGCGGCGACGATGCACCACAGACTGAAATGAGCGCGGGATTCGCCATAAGTCAGACCCTCGGTGCCGACTTCGAGCATGTCGGGATCATTCCAGTGGCCGGGACCGGCGTACTTGCCGATGCCATCCGGGCCGTTGCTTTCGACGAGCGTGTATTGCAAATCCAAGTTGCGCTTCCAGCCGCTCTCCCAGCCCTTGCGGCCGTCGTAGGAGCTGTAAATGTCGCCCGTCGTGCGCCACATGTGGCCGATGTCGCCCGCCCATTCCCACGGCTTGTTCTGACCCCATTCGCAGAGGCTGAAGACCATCGGCCGGCCGGCGGCGTGAATCGCATCACGCATCGTCTTGTAGGTCTCGCGCGCGTCGGCGGTGCCGTGTTCGCACCAATCGTATTTCAAAAAGTCGATGCCCCAGGACGCATAGGATAAAGCGTCCTGATATTCGTGGCCCCGCCCGCCGGGAAAACCAGCGCAGGTCTTCACGCCCGCGCAGCTGTGAATGCCAAACTTAAATCCTTTTGAGTGCAGGTAGTCGCCCAAAGCCTTCATGCCGCTGGGAAATTTTTTGGGGTCAGGCACATGATTGCCCTGCGCATCGCGCTCCATGCTCTCCCAGCAATCGTCGATCACGATATAGGTGTACCCGGCATCACGCATGCCGTTCGCGATCATCGCATCAGCGGTTTCGCGAACGAGAGTCTCATTGATATTTGAAGCAAAAGTATTCCAACTGTTCCAGCCCATCGGCGGAGTGAGGGCGAGCCCGGGGAATTTTTGGGCGAAGGCACTGCCGGTCAGGCCTAAGCCGACAGTGAGTGCGAGAACGATGGAGCGGGATGTTTTCATAGGGGAAGGGTTAAATTGGAAATAAGTCAAAGCATGGCCCCATTGGAGCGAATAACGTCGCGGTACCAGTAGGCGGAATCTTTCGGAGTGCGTTGCTGAGTCTGATAATCGACGTGCACGAGGCCGAAGCGGTCCTTGTAACCTTCCGCCCATTCAAAGTTGTCCATGATCGACCAATAGAAATAACCGGCGACAGGCACGCCTTCATCAATCGCCCGGCCGATCGCCCGCAGATAACGCGCGATAAAATCGATGCGCTGCGGATCGTGCACTTTGCCGTCGAGATGAACGAAGTCGGTGTTGCAATAGCCGTTCTCGGAAAACACGAGGGGCAGCTTGTAGCGCTCGGTTTGAAATCGCGCCGCCCAATACGGTGCGTCGGGCGCCACTTCGAGCCACGAGAGCGTGCCGCGCGGGTTGCCAACACCCCAGCCACCAGGTAATTTTTCCGGATTGCCCTTCGCATCAGCGCGCACCTTCCAACCGGAATAACAATTGTAGGATAGAAAGTCCGTCTTCTGGGAAATGAGTTTCATGTCCGCCGCCGTGGTTTTCGGCATGTCCGCGCCGAAAGCTTTCACGCCCTCCTCGGGATATTTGCCAAAAACCACCGGGTCGGCCCACCACGAAAGATTCCACATCGCCTTGTCGGTGCTCGCAAAATAATCGCGCCGTGCCGCCTCGATGTCCTGTTTGCTTTCAGTGGCAGGGATGCGTTCGCGACTCGTGTGCGCGATCGAAATTTTCACCGGCCCTTGGCAACCCGCGCGCAACGCCTGCACGCCTCGTCCGTGCGCCATCAGCAAATGATGCGCCCCCAGCAAACAATCGGCGAACGGGAGCTTCAAACCCGGGGCAAACCGGCCTTCATGATAACCGAGCCCCAGCACGACCGGCGGCTCATTAAAGGTCATCCAATTTTTCACGCGATCGCCCAATTTATCCGCAACGATCGCGGCATAATCACCAAACCATTCCACGATTTCGCGATTCACAAATCCTCCGCGCTGCTGGAGCGCGTGGGGTAAATCCCAGTGAAAAAGAGTGACCCACGGCGTGATGTCGGACTCCAACAACTTGTCGATCAGACGATCATAAAACGCGAGACCCTTGGCGTTGGGTTTGCCGGTGCCGGTTGGCTGAATGCGCGGCCACGCGACGGACATCCGATAATTTTTCAGCCCCAGATCCTTCATCAACGCCACGTCCTCGCGCCAGCGGTGATAGTGATCGCAGGCGTCGTTGCCATTGTGGTTGTCGAAGATCTTCCCCTGCTCCTGCGAAAATACGTCCCAGACGGAAGGACCGCGGCCATCAACATTCCACGCTCCTTCGATTTGATAGGCAGCGGCGGCAGCGCCCCAGACAAAGTTTTTGGGGAAAGACATGGAAGGTGTTAGGAAACTGGGCGAAGCGCCCTAGGGGAGGTCGATGTTACCTGATGCGCCTCTTAAAGGTAATGAGAACCTTTGTCTTGCACATGAGAAACCTGATTCAATTCTGTACTTACTTTAGACCGAGAAACTTACTGACCCAACCATCAATCGCCGCCCCTTGTTCCGGTGGGTAGCTGTGGGTCTGCTCAAATTCCACTGCCAAAATTTTTGGCGCCGTAATCGTGTTGAAAGCCGCGAAGGTTGAAGTCGGTGGACAGGTTGTATCGTTGTAACCCCAGATATAGAATCCAGGTACTTTCAAGCGCCGGGCGAAGTTGACGGTGTCGTAGTAGGTCGCCGTTTCGATTTTGGCGGGCGTAGCATGATGAGCCGGTTGACCGCTGACTGGATCCGGCTTGAACGGATGGGGCCAACCGCCCGCCCGCCCGTGCAGCTCAGCCGACACATCACAAAAAGCCGGATGTGTAGCGCTTAAACCAGTGACACGCGGATCGAGTGCGGCCGTCACAATCGCCAACTGCCCGCCCTGACTCGCCCCCATCACCACGAGGTCCTTGCCGTTCCACATCTCACGGCTAGTCAAAAAATCATTGGCCCGCACGCAGCCCAGATAGATCCGGTGATAATAAAAGGTGTCCTTGTTATCGAAATCAAAGGCCCAATAGCCGTTGAGCGCACCCGAGCCGAGTTGGTCGTAAACCGACTGCGCCAAGTTCACCGGAATTCCATGAACGCCAATTTCGAGGGTGATCACCCCGCGCGCCGCCAGATCCTTGTCTCCAAAATAAGGTCGGACTCCGGCGCCCGGCACGCGCAGGACTGCCGGATATTTTCCCGGGGCTTTCGGCTCGCACAATATGCCAAATATCCGCGACGGCACCGCCGTCCAATTCGGACCGACATTGCGAAAACTCACATGATAAACGTTCACTTTATCGGTGCACGCTTCGGGTAACAAAGTGAGCAGCGGCTCAACCGGCACCTTCGCCAATTCGTCCTTTTGCGCCTGCCAATAGGCGTCGAAATCCGCCGGAACCACCTGAGTGGCCACAATTTTTTCCGGCGCGTACGCCGCCGTCGCCACGCCGTGATACGTCCGACCCGCCACCTCGGTCGTCACCGCACAGCGCAAGAAACCCGGATCGGTCATCGTACCGCCATCAACCACGAGTCCGTCCAGCGGCACCGCCACTGTTTTTGCCGTTCCGGGCATCAGGTCTGGAGCGATCATATAACTCACCACCGCGTGGTCGATCGACTCGCTATCCGCTGTCACAAAAATCTTGAAATGCGCGACCTCGCCGAGCTGATAAGTCCAATCGCGATGATCCGGCACAACTCGCACTTGAATCGTCGCCACGCGAAACGCTGCCTGCGGCGGCACTGGAGAAATGGCTAAATCGCCAAAAGCGATAGCGACTGCAAAGCCGACAAAAATACCGGCGAGAAGGGGTAATCGGAAACGCATAACCCTAAACACGTGCGTTCGAGCGCGCAGGACGCAAGCCGTGTTTTTATGGTTCCTCGCTACTTCCAGTGGGTAGACTTACAAAACAGAATCAAAAACCGGAGGTTCTAACCGCTCATTGGATTCATCAAGGGATGAATCTTTCAAAGTGCGGCCGAGCCTAATCGTCTCCGCCCATGGGCTTCTTGGGGCCTGCAATCGCAGGCAGAACACACCAGTCTGCGATCAGCAGACTCCCTGGAACCCACCCCGAAGACGACTAGCCTACGCCAAGGCTGCGGCCCGGCAGGTGAGTCAAAGGAGTATTCTCAAATTTAGCCTATCGGCGAAACTCATTAGCGATCACCTCCTCTGGCGTGGATTCTGGTCGAAGCTCGCTTTCACCATCACCCATCGAAAACAGCGCGGAACCGTTTTTATTTTAGTAAAGATTCCCGGAGCGAGCTCTGGGGCATTTCAGAGAAAACCCATTTGGCCGATTTTGTGGGAGCGAGCTTCGGAGTATTGCACCCATCGTGAATAAAAAACCGCCGCCACCGGGTCAGCGCCACCGACCACTACAAAAAAGCGCCGGTCAAAATGACCGGCGCTTCGTTTTAAAACTGATTGATTACTCAGGCTTCGTAGCCTGGCAGCGTCTTGTCGACGCCTTCCTTGTGCAATCGGACGTACGACGGCAGACCATTCTCATAAGGGACCACAACCTCGCCCTGAATCAACGGCGTGGCGTAGCGGAAGAACTGGAAGTTCAAGCTGACACCATCTTCGTTGACCCACTCCGGAGGCAATTTCTTGAGATTGCCCACCACATCGCTGAGCGCCGACAAACCAGTGTCGCACGTGTAGTTGTCACCATCACCACGCACGAGGGTGACGAGTTTGTCGGATTCGCCGTTCACGGCGGCCTTCACGGCAGCCTGGCCAACCAAATAGGCTTCGTCGGAATCGGTCTTCGAGGAGAGATGGGCTGCGGAACGCTGCGTCAAACCCAGACGGGCAACGCGCGCCTTCGCACCAATCTGACCTTCGACCAAATCCTTCAGGAACTCGCCGATGCCGCCCACTTGGGCTTCGGTCGTGCTGTTTTCGACGGAAACAAAATTGCCATCCTTGTCGACGAGACCTTCGCCGGCGACCAAGACGCAATGTTTCTCACGCTTCAACACGCGACGGACGTCATCGAGGAACTTCTCGCTCGTGAACGGAACTTCGGGGAGATAAACCAAATGCGGCGGATCATTCGGATGATCACGGCGCTTGGCCAGCGACGCACCGGCGGCGAGCCAGCCGCTGTTGCGGCCCATGACTTCAACAATCGTCACCAAGTCGCCTTGGCCCATCGAGTCGGCGTCGAGGGAGAGTTCTTTCACCGTGGCGGCGATGTACTTGATCGCGCTACCATAACCTGGGCAATGGTCGGTAGCTGGCAGATCGTTATCGATCGTTTTCGGAATACCGATCACGCGCAAATCGTAGTTCTGAGCTTCAGCGGCTTCGCTGATCTTGGCGGCAGTTTCCTGCGAGCCGGAATCACCGATATGGAAATAGAAACGGATATTGTGCGCCTTGAAAACCGACAGCACGCGTTCGAAATCCTGCGGCTTCTTCAGCTTGGTCCGGCAGGTGCCGAGCGCTGCGCCAGGAGTCGTGCGGAGACCGCGGATCGCCTGCTGCGATTCAGACGCGAGATCGACGAAATCTTCATTCAAAAGACCGAGCACGCCATTCAGCGAGCCATAGATCTCTTCGATGCAGGAGTGATTAAGAGCTTCGGCAACAACGCCAGCGACGCTCGCGTTAATGACGGCTGTGGGCCCGCCAGATTGGGCGATCAGACAGTTTCCGACTAGTTCTGCCATGGTGGTGGTGTGGTTAAAGCTGTTAAAGAAACGAAAGGAAGGGTCAAAAAAGGCCACCGCCCAAGCTCTGGCAAACCAAATCTCCCTAAATAAAATGCTTGGGCCGGAAGGCTAGGTGATCCGACCACCGCGATTAGCCGCACCGGTTGCTCAGGTGCGCGGTTTATCAGCGTCTTCAATGTGGGCGGGGTGCCCTCACCCCGCATGCTTTCGGCCGCGCTACTGATGCCTCGCGGGGTGGGGGCACCCCGCCTACAAAATCGCCCAGCCAAAGAGACAGTTCCGAGCCAAATCGGACCCCCACATTACAGCAACTTACCCGGCCGATACTCCGCCGCGCCCTTAAATTTCTTACCAAACGGCTGCACCGTCGCGACAAACGCATCTACTTGATGAGGCGCAGCGCCGACAAACCGCTCATTTTGCGCAAGAATCTCGACGAGCTTTTTCTTGCTCAGACCGACCCGTTTGTCGCCCGCCAACCGGCCGAGCAGATCAACATTTCCACCCGTGCGCAGCGCCTTCGCTGCCGCCAACGCGTGTTCTTTGATTGCTTCGTGCGCTGTCTCGCGACCCGCGCCCGCTTTAACCGCTTCCATCAAAATCGTCGTCGTCGCGAGAAACGGCAGGTTACGCTCATTTTCTGCGGCGATCGCCGCCGGGAACACATCCATCTGGCGCAACACCGTCAAGAACGTCTCCAACAACCCGTCGAGCGCGAAAAACGCATCGGGCAATGCCACGCGCCGCACCACTGAACAGGACACATCGCCTTCGTTCCACTGATGCCCCGCCAGCGCTGCCGTCATCGTCACGTAGCCGGAGAGAATCGTCGAGAAGCCGCAAATGCGTTCGCAATTCCGCGCGTTGACCTTGTGCGGCATCGCCGAGGAACCGACCTGCCCTTCCTGGAAACCTTCCGTCAACAAACCCGCGCCCGCCATCAAACGCAGGGTCACGGCACAGCTCGCACCGGCCGCGCCAACTTGGTGCAACGCGCTCACAACATCGAAATCGAGACTGCGCGGATAAACCTGGCCGACCGCCGCAAGCGACGCCTTGAAACCAAGGTGTTTCACGATCTGGGCTTCCAGTTTATCGACCTTTGCCGCATCGCCGCCCATCAAAGTCAGTTGATCGAGCTGCGTGCCGACCGCGCCCTTCAAACCGCGCACGGGATAACGCGCAACTTGGTCGTTGAGCCGGGCCTGAGCGATGAGTAATTCCTGGCCGAACATCGCAAGGCGCTTGCCGAGGGTAGTCGGCTGCGCGGGGACATTGTGCGTCCGACCCGTGATCATCACATCGCGATGCGTCGCGGCCTGCCGACCGATCGCCAGCAACGCGGCGGCGACCTTAAACTGCACGAGCCGCAGCGAGCGGGCGACCTGCAATTGCTCGACGTTCTCCGTCAAATCGCGGCTGGTCAGCCCGAGATGGATGAACTGGCGCTTGGCCAAATCCGAAAATTCTTCGAGCCGCGCCTTCACATCATGCAACGTCACGCGCTCGCGGGCTTTGATCGCCTCGACATCGACGTTATCGCGCACGCGCTCGTAATCCTTGATCGCCTCCGCCGGAATGGCGACGCCCAGATCCTTCTGCGCCTTCATCACGGCGATCCAGAAATCACGTTCCAATAAAATGCGGCCATGCGCGGACCACAGGTCTTTCATCGCCGGCGAAGCGTAGCGTTCAGCGAGGACGTTAGGAATGGGTTCGGCGGAGGCAGCAGGTGAAGTCACAGGCGAAAACGGTTAGCCCCCGCCCGCCGCCTTGCCAATGGAAAACAGTGTCACCGCCCACCGACTTAATAGTATGCAAGATTGCCCCCAATCGCCCGGGCTGTTGAGCGCAACCGCCCCGACCCCAACCAAAGGCGCTCGTGCGCGACCACCACCACCTTTTCCCACGCTCGCCTCGCCTACCCATTTCGCCTTAATTATCCGCCATGGCCCACTCCGTCGAAGGACACCTTAACCTGAAAATCGCCGAATACGACCGGCGGATCCGCACCCTCGTTTATGCCTATGACGAGATGCGCCTCGAACACCTCAAACTCCTCGACCGCTGCCTGCCCCGCGAGGGCGGGCTAGTCCTCGATTTGGGTGGCGGCACCGGTGCCTTGGCTGCTGCGGTCGCCGAACGTTTTCCGACTATTCAGGTCCAAATCTGGGATACAGATCCCGCCATGCTGTCCTTCGCGCGTGAACGCTGCGCGCCCTTCGGAGACCGAATGAAGTTCGTCGAAAAATCCTTCGCCTCACCCTTGCCTGCGTGCGATGCCGTCGTCGCCTGCATTGCACTGCACCACGTCAAAGACATGAACGTGAAAGGCCAAATCTACCGCCACATTTTCGCCGCGCTGCGCCCCGGCGGGATTTTCGCCAATGCCGACACCCTGATGGAACCACGCTCCGCACCACGGGCGCATTACTTCGATGTCTGGTCCGCCTTTCAACAATCCCACGGCATCTCTAACGCCGAAGCCCGGCAGAATTTCGCGACCTGGGCCGGCGAGGATTGTTATACGTCGCTATCACAAGAAATGAAACTCCTCGCCGAAGCCGGCTTCCCCGAACCCGACTGCTTCTGGCGGCATGAACACCAAGGCGTGTTTGGCGGGATTAAATAATCCGGACCTAATTGATCTTCTTGTGGTAGGGCGCGGACTCCGTTCCGCGCCTGCACACCCCGCAATTCCAATCGTACTCACAAACTTTAGCCCGCTCACGTCAGGCACCGCACCGCCATATCTCGCAGCACCACTTCCTGTTCGTTCGGCCGGCGGATAATTTCTTCAAACGCGCGCACGAACTCCTGCTGGTTGTCGATCAACCGGCGCAGGCCGGGCAATTTCGCGGAGCCGACCAGTTTGCCCACGTACCACTGGTTTTGGGTGAAAAGATTATACGCGCTCTTCTCCATATCTCCGCCGAAATGGTCCGAGTAAGCCGCCTGCGCCCTGGCCCACGCGGCTTTGTCGAAACCATACGGACCCGGCGCTTTTAACTCGCCAGAGTCAATCAACACGCGGACTTGAATCAAAATCCGATTGCGATTTTGCATCGCGGCAATGATCGGCCGCGCGTCGCCGCCGGCAAAGAAATGCCGCTGCAACTCGACCAGCGTGCCGCGCAAATCCCCGGCGAAAAATCGCTCCGCTGCCGCAAAAAAATCTCCCTCGGCAAAATTCGGCGTCAACTCCTCGACGTTCTCCTCCTCAATCACGCCGCCCTCGCCGGCGAACGTCGCGAGCTTGCGCGTCTCTTCGGTCAACAACCGCGTGTTCACGCCGACTTTCTGGAGCAAGAGCTCCAGCGCGCCCACCCCAAAGCTCGCGCCAAAGCCCTGCGCCTCTGCTCGCCCCACGCCAGCCAGCGCCTCGCCGCCCGCTTCTCCGTCGCCCCCCGCCAACGTAAAATCGCCGTGCCCTTCCGCCCACTTCAAAAACGCCCGCCGCCGATCGATTGGCGCGGCTGTGATCACAATCGTCACTTCGTCCACGTTCACTTTCTCCAGCAGTTCCTGCATCGCTTCGACTTGCTTGAGCGTCCCTTCGGCGCGCCCCGTGACCGTATCGGAAAGAAAATTCAGGTCCTTGAACCACAGCACCCGCTTGCCGCCGAACATCGGAACCGTCTGCACCGCATCACGGAAGCGATTCACCGCGGTTTCGACTTCATCCACGTTGACGGCGAAGCCGCTGATCACATCGCGCGAAAATTCATCCGCCTGCGCCTCGGCCACCAACGCATCAAAACGCTCCTTGCCGATCCGGTTCACAATGAAATCGTCGGCGCCGCAAATGAAAATGAAGTTTTGAGTGGCGGTGGCCATGAGCCGGAGATTTGCCCACGAAACTCACCAAAGCGCACGAAGATTTTTCGGAGATTATATTTCGGAAAGCATCCCCTCAGTCTCTCTCCGCCTCAGTGTCTGCCCTCCGTGTCCTCTGCTCCAATCCGGAGCCAACGCCCCCACCTCAATTCGCCAGCGAAGCGGACGCCTTCTTCGATTCCTTGACCACCTCACGACGCAACCAATCGATCGCCGCCGTGACGGCGCGCTCTTTCACCGC
>JANYFP010000148.1 GCA_025362555.1 Verrucomicrobiota bacterium | reverse complement strand
CCCATGGCAAAATAGGAATTCCCGGGCACGCTCACGGTCTTCCCAAAAGCCAGCAAACCATCCGCCGTGTAGCCGGTATAGAGTCCGTCTTTGCGGGAATTCTTGCCGAACGCGTCGGCGCCGTCGATGGGGCGGCCGTTGCGAAATAGTTGACCTTCCTTGCTCATTGGATCGATCGGTGAACCATCGGAAACGATCGGTGCCGGCTTCCTGACTTCGAGTTTATCTCCCGGCACGCCCACCAATCGCTTGATATAATATTGCTGAATCTGCTCGCCCGATTGAGTCAGCATTTCAGGGCTGCGGATATTTTCCGTGCGAAAAACAAAACCGGCACCGACTTGCGGTGGAGCAAAATTGTAGGTGAACCGATCCACGAAAAGCAGATCGCCCGTGAGGATATCAAACGAAATAATTTTCTCTCCTTTGCTCACTTTTTTTCCGATCGGAATCCAGTAAACCCGGGCCTCCACTTCGCGACCGGCTTGGTGAACCATCAGAGTCGACCGCTCGATCGGTGCGCTCTTTTTGGCCGCATTTGCCAAGGCGTCATACACGTTGGCGGCCTGACCTTTGAAAAAGGCGTCGAGCACCAACTTATTGAAATTAAAGTCAGCCGGCACGGTCACGCGCGTCGTTTCGCCGCCCACGGAAAACATAAATTCCTTCATCGCGGCGGGAAACACCAGCATGCTGCGCCCCGCTTTCTCCGTGTAAGCGGGAAATAAATACTGTCCGCTGGCAAACGCCGCGATCATCACGTCTCCGTCCGCCGGTGCCGTCACCGAATAATTGGTCGCGCCCAACGTCGCCAATCGCGCCACTTTGCGCACCAATCCCGGTTCCTGGCCGGATTGAAATACTTCCGCCGTCATGCCGTAATAACTCGGCCACATCGAATTCGTCGGAATCTTGAACGGCTGCACAAAGTACGCGCGCAGTCCGAGAATCACGATGGCGGCGACGAGAAAGAATTCGACGTTCTCGACGATCGAGGAAACAGGATAAATGCGTCCGCCGGTGTCGCGCAGCGCGCCTTCCAGGGATTCAACGGCCATTTTGATCCGGCTCGCATCGGCCTTTTCTTTCAAGCGCAGCTTCACTTCGCCCGTCGCGGTCAGCAGTTTTTTGGTCTGCGTCTCGTTCAATTGATCGCGACGATATTTGAAAACCCGGTCAGCCACTTCCAACCAGTTTTCCGCGTTCTGGCGCATCTTTTTCTGTTCGGAATAAAAAAAGCTGAACACGGGTCGGTCGGGGGTTAGCTGTTGGTTTTCAAAACCTGAATGAAGGCATCAGGCGGGATCGAAACCTTGCCGATCAGTTTCATCTTCTTTTTGCCCTCTTTCTGTTTATCGAGCAGTTTTCGCTTACGGGAAATGTCGCCGCCGTAGCACTTCGAAGTAACGTCCTTGCGCATCTCGCGCACGTTATCGCGCGCGATAATTTTGCCGCCGATCGCGGCTTGGACCGCAACTTTGAACATTTGCGGCGGGATGATATCGGCTAATTTTTCGCAGAGCGTTCTCCCCTGCCCTTCCGCTTTTGAGCGATGCACAATACTGGCAAATGCATCCACCACGTCGGAGTTGACCATGATGTCCATCTTCACGAGGTCGGAAACGCGGTACTCACTCAATTCATAATCCATCGAGCCGTACCCGCGGGTGATGCTCTTCAGGCGATCGTTGAAATCGACGAGGATTTCGTTGAGCGGCAAAGTACAGGTCAGCATGACGCGCGAGCCGTCCAAGGTATCCGTGTGATCGCAGGACCCGCGCTTTTCCATCACGAGCGACAGCAGATCGCCCATGAACTCATTCGGAATATGAATCGAGGCTTTGATCGTCGGCTCGGAGATTTCCTCCATGGTGCCGGGATCGGGCAGATTGATTGGATTGTCGATTTCGAGAATCTCACCGCCATGCTTCTTCACCTTGTAGACCACACTCGGGTAAGTGGAAATAATCTCGACGTCGTACTCGCGGCGAATGCGTTCCTGCACGACTTCCATGTGGAGCAAGCCAAGGAATCCGCAGCGAAAACCAAAGCCAAGGGCGACGGAACTTTCGCTCTGATAAATCAGCGAGGAATCATTCAGCCGGAGTTTGCTGAGCGCGACTTTCAGTTTTTCGTAATCGTTCGATTCGAGCGGATAGAGTCCGCAATAAACCATCGGCCGGACTTCCTTGTAACCGGGCAGCATTTCCGCCGCCGGCTTGTTGGCGTG
>JANYFP010000145.1 GCA_025362555.1 Verrucomicrobiota bacterium | reverse complement strand
ATGTTGTCTCGCGAAGGATTCGAAGGGAGCGAAGGTTCCGGACCCGAATTTATTTCGTGTGTTTGGTGTGTTTCGCGGTGGCACCTCTGATTTCGGAAGGTCAACGACTCTTGATTCACCGAAAGACAAGCGTGGCGCGGCGAGCGCGCCATCGGTCCCGGGGAACATCGCGGCGTAAAGCCGCTCCTCCAGCCAGAAAAGTCGCAGCGCTGGCGGTGATGGGAAATAAAAAAGCGCCACCGGAGTGCGGTGGCGCTGGAGGGGATTTCTTTTTGTGGCGTCTTAGAACTTCACGGCGACGGACAACGCGTAGCTGCGTGGGTTCAGATACGAGAACTGGAACGGCGTCGCTACCCGTGAGGGGTTCGTGAGGTTGCCGTCAGGCGGGCGCTGCGTTGTGTTGTAGTAAAGTGGGAGATCTTCGCCGAAGAGATTGTCGATGCTCAGATCCACCGTGACGTGGTAGCGTTGTTGGAATCTAAACGTGTAACCGAAGACGGCGGTCGCGGTGTAATAGCTTTTGCGATAAACGGGTGTGAGTGCGTCAACGCTCGGATCGTCGATCGTGGCGGTGGCGTTCGCGGGATTCACGATCGTATCGGCACCGCGGAAACCGATTACTTCTTTGCCGCGGTAGTTAATTCCGCCGCCGTAGCGGAAGCCTTTGAGTTTGCCGCTCTGCACGGTGTAATCGGTGAAGATATTTCCTGTGATCAACGCGAGGCGCGTGAGTTTTTGCGAGGCGGTGACGAAGTTTGCCGTGACCGATTGGAGGTTGTTCCACGCGGCGGCGGCGGCGCTGGCGTCAGGTGATTGCTGGTTCACCGGGATGCTCTGATCCACCGAGGCGACGTTGCTGCTGTTAATGAGCACGCCGGCGTCGCTGAGGATTTGTTTAAACGTGGCGGCATTCGCCGCGTTGTACGTGCGGGTGTCACCGTAGGCGTCGCTTTGGGTGGTCAAGGGAAACGCGATATTCGCGAGCAGCCGCCAGCCGGGCAGTGGATTGGCGGTGAGCTCGAGTTCGGTGCCGCTCGATTTGCGGGCGGCAGTGTCGAAATACACCGCCGGCACTTCCTGCAGGCCGCGTTTGTTGATGCCGCTGGCGGATAAATCGCCGATGACATTGGCGTCGATGATATTGTTGAAGAGGCCCGAGAGACCGAACGCGAGGCCGTCGCCGGTGCCGGTGCCGACGGTGACATTTTCCTGTTTGCCGGAATAGCGTGTGGCGGTGAGGACGAGTTTTTCGCCAATCAAGTTGAAGCGCAGGCCGGCATCCCAGCCGGTGGAGAAAAGCGGATCGAACACGAGGCCGTTGATCCGGATGGAAGGCGAGGGCGGGTTGTACGTCTCGGCGTAGTTGAGGAAGGTGCTCACCCACGAGGTCACGTGGTACACGCCGCCGACGGAGTAGGTGGTGAGCTTGCCCTTGACGGTCGGCGAGGAGTAATCGCTTTGGAAACGATCATTCGCGTATTGCGGGAGAGCGTTGCCGTTGCCGTCGCGCGGACGGGTGGTGGCGGTGGTGGTGGCTCCGGTGGGGACGCCGGCGGAATTCTTGGGCGTGTATTGGAGGGTGAAGTAATCGGCCGGAGGACGCGCGCGGAATTGATACGTGGTGCCATCCCAACCGCTGGCGTAATCGCGGCGGTAGAGGCTCTGGTCGGCCTGGCTGTTGTAATTATCGCGGCGCACGGCTCCGAGGAGGTTCAGTTTTCCGTCGAAGAATTTTCCGTTGAGGGCGAGCTGGGAGTACTTGAAATCGGCGATGGTGCGGCTGGTGTTATTCTGGCGCGTCGAGTCGAGGACGAAGCCGGTATTCACGGTGCGATTGCCGCCGATCGGATCGGTCAGCGTGACGGAGCCCAGATCGTCCTGCGGCCGGGCCTGGGCGTTCCAGTAGTAGCGGTAGCGAACGAGATTATTGGCGGGCCAATCTCGGGAATCGAGCGCTGGGTCTTTCACCGTGTAAGCGTATTGGATGCGTGGCGTGGTGTAGAGATTTTCGCCGAATTCCAGATTCGCGCGGAAGTCGCCCCAGCCGGTGTGGTTGAACACGAAGGCGGCGCTGCCGCGATAACCGTGTGCCGAGAAATTCGTGAGATTCAGGTAACGCACCGATTCGTCGTAGGGCACGAGGTAGTTCGGATTGGCTGCGCCGGAGGGCAGGTTTTTGTTGATGTCGATGTAGACATCGTTGAGGCCGCGCACGGTCGTGTAGTCGGTGGTCTTTTCGCCTTTGGTGTAATTCGCGGCGAGATTTAGAAACACGTGTTCGCCCACTTGTTGATCGGCGGTGGCGGTGTAGTTGGAGTAGCGTTGGACGAAGTCGGGACGATCCGTGGTGCCGGGGGTGAAACTGCGGCCGGGTACGCGGAACTGCGAGCCGCCGGTGGCGAGGGCGAACGCGTTGCCGGGCAAGTTCAGCGTGTCGAGAATCGGACCGCCCGCGTAGTTCGCGCCGGAACCGATGACGAGCTGGCCGCCGACGGGCACGGCGCCGTTGGCATTGCCGCCGAGAGTGGCGGCGGTGTTGGCCCAGTTCGAGAGACCGCTGCCCGCGATGTAAACCGGATAGGCGGCGGCGGTGGAGCCGAGGCGCGTGATGCCGAGGGCATTCGCGTTGCCGGGCAACGTGGCGACGGGCTGCGTGCCAGAGAAAGTGGTGACGCCGTCCCAGCCGGAGATGCGGTCGCCATCTGTGGCGAGAGCGACATTGCGCTCGAAGTGTCCGCGCTCGGCGTTCACGCGAATCTGAGTGTGCTCGAATGGCTGGTAACTCAGGCCGATGGTGGCAGCGAGTTTCTTGTTGAACTCACGATCGCGCCACGTGTCGGCGTCCTGCCAGAGGACGTTCACTCGGGCGGCGAGTTTCTGGTTGATCGGCTGGTTGACGTCCAAGGTGGTGCGGACATTGCCCCACGATCCGTAGGTGGCTTTGACTTCGCTGAATGCGTGGTCGGTGAGTGCGCGTTTGACCATGGCGTTGGGCGTGCCGCCGTTGGAACCGGCCCCGAAGAGAATCGAGTTGGGCCCGCGCGCGAAATCGAAGCGGTCAAGATTGTAGCTGTCGTAGTCGTAGTAGACGGGAAAAAAATCAATCTGCTGCTGGCTGACAGTGGTGCCGGTGCTTTGCACACCGCGGAAACTGAGTTTGGTGCCGAGCTCGTCGGCGAAAACGACCCCGCGGCCGTCGTCGTTGACGTTGTTGGCGTTGACCGTCCACTTGGTGGCGACGGAGAGGTCGGAGAGATTCAAGGCGTCGATGAATTCGCGGGTGAGCACGGAATAAGCGGCCGGCGTATCCTTGAGATCGCTGGCGAGGCGGCCACCGGCGAGGGAGCTGGCGGCGACGAAGCCGACGTCGCGACTGGAGTTCACGGTAAAGGGCATGAGCACGATCGTCTCCACTTTCCCGGGGGCGGCCGGGGTGGCTGCGGCGGGTGCCGTGGTTTGGGCGAACGCCGGAGCGGCGCAGGAAACAGCGAGAACGGTGCCAGCGAGGCACCGGCGTAGGTCAAAGCAACGGTTCATAAGGTGGAGGGGTTGACAGAAAAAACCTGTGGGGTCGGTAACGGGGTCAGACAGCCGGGCTTAATCGGCTCAGGCGAGTGTCGGTTCGGTTTATCCTACACTGGAAGATTGCTTCCGCGTTGAAATCCGCGTCTTCATGGTGCGTCAACCTGAAGCCGTTCGCGCCTCATTCCGCATGAAAGCAAAAATCCCCCTTGTCTCGCCGCCGCTGGGTCGGCGGCCCTCGCTCGCTGATGTGGCCAAACTAGCCGGCGTTTCCCTGATGACGGTGTCGTATGCGTTGCGGAATAATCCGAAAATTTCCACCGCCACCCGCCAGCGGGTGCAGCGGGCGGCGCGAAAAGTCGGCTACGTGCCGCATCCGGAAATCGGGCGCTTGATGCATTTGTTGCGCTCGAAGCGCATGCCTTCGTATCAGGCGACGCTGGGCTTTTTGTCGTTCTCGCACGATGCGCCTTCGCCGTCCCATCGTTACACCGAAGATGTGATCGCCGGTGCGAAAAGTCGCGCGGTGTCGCTCGGCTACACGGTCGATCTGTTCAATGTGGACACCGCGCAGTTGAGCCAGACGCGGCTCACCACGATGTTAAAAAGTCGGGGCATCCGCGGCGTGTTGATTCCGCCGCTGCCGGCCATCGAGGATTGCGCTCAACTCCTCGACTGGTCGCAATTCTCGATCGTGGCTGCGACGTATTCGGCGCAAAATCTCATCGTCAACCGCGTCGTGCCTTATCACCAGAACAACATCATGCTCGCGCTCGCGCAGCTGAAGAAACAGGGCTACCGCCGCCCGGGTCTGGTGCTCACCGGCAACCTGGTGCGCCGGGTGAATTTCGCTTATCAGGCCACGCTCGCGCTGCATCAGCAGCAAGGAGAATTTGCGGCGATTCCCGTGGTCACGTTGGATTCGGATTATCCGGAGAAATTGGCGGGAACGATTGAACCGTGGGTCCGGCAATTTCGCCCGGATGTGATTTTGACCGCCGAGAATGCGGTGCAAAAATTGGGTGCCTTGCTGGGTCCGCGTTTCGGAACGAAAATTGGCGTATGTCTGCTCGATCATTCGGGGACGGGGCCGTACGCGGGGGTTCACCAACATCCGCGCATCATCGGAGAAACGGCGGTGGATTTGCTGGCGGGGCAGGTGCAGCGAGGCGAGGTTGGATTTGAAGAACACCCCCGTGTGACGATGGTCGAGGGGCGTTGGTTTGAGCAGGCCGGGGAAAAATGTCGGGGATAAATCCGAATCCACCGTTGAATTGAGTCGCGCTATTCATCGCGACTCAGTTTGTGTGGGGTCGCGGAAAAGCCCGCTCTGACAGGTTCAACGCCGAGGAAACAGCGCTGGCTCCGAGTTGTCGGAGCGGCTTTACGCCGCGAATTGTCTGGCGACGGCGAGGACAAACACCTGGCTGGTAGCGCCCGCAACGGCGTTCTCCAATTCAAATCGGGGCATAAAGCCCCTCCTACAGCGGCGTTTATTCCCATCACGGGGAAAACGCGTTTTTTTCTCAGTAGGTCCAATACCCCGAAGCTCGCTTCGGCTTGGTCCGGTGAGGGCACCCCGCCCACAAAATCCGCCAGTTGGATTTGTTTCAAATGCCCCGGGGATCTTTACTGCGGTCGAGACTGAATTGATCCGGCTCAGAAAAATAATGCCGGCGATTTCCGCTCACCGCAGAAAGGCAGACGCGCTCCAGAGCAATGGGGCCTGGCCGTGGAGGTCGCCGGTTCTCCGGGGCCGGGCGAGGTAGAAATCAGTTTGCACCTTCAGATCGTCGGTGCCGGTTTCCTGCCGGCTCTTGTTGGTGCCGACGCACACGTCGGGAAGATTGGCTGCGGCGTCGAGTTGGGCGACGAGGGCCAGCCAGGCTTGGCGTGCGGCAGGCGCGTAGGTTTTTTCGTTGAGCCAGCCGTGTTTCACGCCGGTGATAAAAGCAAAAGTGAACATGCCGCTGCACGAATTTTCGGCCCACGACGCGGGCTGATCAAGCAATTGGCCCCAGCGTCCATCAGCGCGTTGGTTGGCGAGCAGCGCGTTCATCATTTTTTTATACGCGGCGAAAATCGGGGCGTGGGTGGGATGGCTCGTGGGCAATTCGCTGAGCAATTCAGTCAATCCGGCGGCGACCCAACCGTTGCCGCGACCCCAATAGAATGGTGAATCCGGGGCGTGAAAAAACAGTCCGTTCGGTTGCTGGAGCTTCACTAAGTACGCGGCCATCGTGAGGGCGGCGCGATCGAGGTACTTGTGGTCACCGGTGGCGCGATAGGCCTGCACTTGCAGCAGGGTGATCATGTACATGTCGTCAATCCAGTAGCGGGCTTCGTGCGTGATGCCATCGGCCGAAGGTTTATCCCACTGCGCATCCGCCAGGGTTTGTCCGGCGAGCAAAAATTTCTGGTCCTTGGTTTGGCGATAGATTTCCAGTGGCGCGGCTCCGAAGACGCGATCGTCGACGTGATCGCGCGAGGAGATTTTGGTCGCACCTTCGCTGGAGAGAAGGATGTCGTACTTGGCGACCAACTGGGCGAGGAGTGCTTTATTGCCGGATAATTCCGCGTAGGTCAGTGAACCGTACCACGCGCAAATTTCGGGGTAGATCACGAGAAGGCGTTGGGGATTGGTCTGCCATTGAAAAGGACGGGCGATCCAATTTGAGGCGACGCGCTGGCCGACTTCGGTGGGTGAAGTGCCGGCGGGCCAGTTCGAAAATTCTGCGGGAGCGGCGGCGTGCGCTGATGTCAGTAGCAGGCTGGTGAAAAGCAGACTGGCGAGAAATCGGGCGGTATTCATGGGGAGGGTAACGAGGAAAAATCGGGGCAGGGCGGATGAGCGTAAATTGTCTCAGCACGGTCGGCGGATGCGATCTTTGGTCGATCGGACAGTAAACCTCGGGGAGGGGGGATCGATCAATTTTTTTTGGCGGAGGATGAAGTCGCGAATGAGAAAGTCGCGATTTTTCGAATAGAACTTCAATGATTTACTGAAGTGTTTCGCGAAGGATTCGAAGGGAGCGAAGGTTCGGACTAAAGTAGGCTGGAACAGACAATCAGCTCATGCCCTGTCTTTTTTGAATGGTCGGCGGTTTCCTCTCCTTCGCTCCCCTCGGATCCTTCGCGAGACACTTGGTTTGGGGCATCGGGAGGCCGCGTTCCAGGCCCGCAATCACACAGGCACGGAGGCACTGTGGCTACTCCATCCACGGAT
>JANYFP010000098.1 GCA_025362555.1 Verrucomicrobiota bacterium | reverse complement strand
CCACCACCTCGTCAACTGCTGCGGATCACTGAACGCCCCGAACACCTTCACCGGGGGCGCAGCGAGAAACCGGGAGCTCACAATCTCACGCGCCGCCAGGCCTTCCACCAGCTCCGCCAGTTTTTCCAAACTCTGAGTCATGCCCGCACGATAACCATTCGTGTAATGTTGCGTTCCCTCGTTCGCCCGCATGATCCGGGAGCGAATCGTTACGGTGGTTGCCCCCTTCAGCTCCACAAAAGTAACCGTGTGATGAAACTCAAACATGAGCACACCCTTCTCATCCAGCGCCCCGGTGGTCATGACCAGCTTTTCTGGCGCGACCACCTCGATAAACTTGCCACCCATGGGATAATTGGTCCCGTCGGGCCCGCACATCACATCATAAATTTTGCCCCCCGCCCGCGCCTCCCACTCGCAGACCGGATTGGTGAAATTCTTGGGTCCCCACCAGTGGACGAGATGCCTCGGTTCAGTCCACGCCGCAAAGACCAGCGCGCGTGGCGCCGCGAATTTTCGTGTGATGACTATTTCTGGGCCGGAGCCGGCAGTATTTTTTGCACTCATTTTCGTCGTGGGATAAATTTGGTCCGAGCGATTCAGGACTGCGGTTTCAACGATTCATTTGGGACGCTGTGTTTTCAGGTAGTCACCCAGTTTTTCAAAGCCTTGGATCCAGCCGCCCTTGTGGCCATCGCGCGACTCCACTGATCCAAAACCGGATTGTTCAAAGGTCATTTTCGTGCCGCGGGCATGATCCTCAAACCGCACAGTCACGATCGTTTCATGGCCGTCGTCTTTCCAAGCATGCGTGAACACCAGCAAGCGGTTCTTCACGATTTTCAAATAGTGTCCGCTCAACCAGAGTTTCTCGCCTTGCGGAGTAACCATGCAGGCGGTCCATCGGCCCTTGGGTTTGAGTTCACCGCGGCTAACCGGAATCGTGAAGCCGTGCGGCGCGCTCCACTGCTTGAGATGCCGCGGTTCAGTCCACGCCGCAAACACGAGTTCGCGCGGCGCGGCAAAGATGCGGGAAATTGTAATTTTTCGGGCAGGGCCTGGCTTATTTTTTGCGCTCATTGGTTTTACCTTTTGCTTTGGGTTTCCCGCTTTGCAGCACTTTCAAATATTCCTCAAGCCGGTCGAGGCTCTGCTCCCAGTGCCGGCGGTATTGCTCCATCCAATCGACCGCTTCCTTCAATGGCGCGGCCTTGATCCGACACGGCCGCCACTGCGCCTCGCGACTCCGCTCGATCAGCCCGCTACGCTCCAACACGCGAAGATGTTTTGAGATCGCCGGCATGCTCATATCATGCGGTTCAGCCAGCTCTGTCACCGAGCGAGCCCCATTGGTCAGTCGCGCCAAAATCGCCCGCCGCGTGGGATCAGCGAGTGCCGAAAAAGTAAGACTGAGACGGTCAGGCGACATGGTCGTTTTGTATTTAACCATTTGGTTAATTAAAGATCGTCAGCTGTCAACTTTTTTCAGCTCAGCTGTAGGGGGGCTTTACGCCCCGATGCAAAAATCTCGCTGTTCCCACAAATCCCGAATCGGGGCGTAAAGCCCCTCCTACAGTTATTCATCACGGAATGGTTAACCACTAATCCACACCAATGACCCACTAATCCGAGACAGATATTTGGGTTCTGAATTGTAGGTCGGGGTTTATCCCCGACGTCTGACGTTCCAACATCGGTCGTAAAACCCGACCTACATCAGAACGGCTTCATTAGTGAGAAATTAGTGTGGCTTAGTGGTGCCAAACTCCGTCCTCAGCTGCCTTCCGTGTATTCCGTGGGTTCCGTGGGCAAAACTGCCTTGGAAATCGTTCGCTTCAATCTTCTGCACTTTACACCAAGACCGCAAAGAGCGCGAAGCTCGATCCCGGGATGAGTGATTAGCTCTGCATACTTTGCGACCTTCGTGTAAAAACATAACATGCTCGATATAACTTGGGTGCTCCTTCCTTCTCTGTGTCATCTCTCGGTGCCCTCTGTGAAATAGTCCGAAACTCGCCCTTCCGAGGGCCCGCCCTGAGCCAGCCTGCGGTGAGCTAGTCGAACCGTCGAACTGGGCTTGCCCTTTCCTCCCGTTTTGCGCCTCTTTGCGGCCACTCACCTTTCATGGATTTTGTCCTTCCCAGTAACTTCTCCGGCGGCGCACCTACCGTCCCCCCAATCGATTTTCGCGCTCTCCTGAACGACGAACAATTCGCCGCAGTGACTGCTCCCCCCGGTCCTCTCCTCGTCCTCGCCGGCGCCGGCTCGGGCAAGACCCGCACGCTCACTTACCGCGTCGCCTACCTCCTCTCCCAAGGCGTCAAACCCGGCGAAATCCTCCTCCTCACTTTCACCAATAAGGCCGCCAAGGAAATGCTCCACCGCGTGCACGATCTCACCGGCATCGAGCCCGCCCGCTTCTGGGGCGGCACCTTCCACTCCCTCGGCAACCGCGCCCTCCGGATGTACGGCGACGCCATCAAGCTCCCGAAAAACTTCACCATCCTCGACGCCGACGAATCCGAAACCCTCCTCAAACAAAGCGTCGAATCGAAGGACAAACTTTTCTTCAAAGATAAGACCAACCCACGCCCCGGCCCGTTGTTCAGCGTCCTGTCACTCGCGCGCAACACGCAGTTGTCGATCGCCGAAACCATCACGCTAAACTTTCCGCAGTATAAAGAAATCGCCCACCTGCTACCCGCGTTCGACGAAGCCTACACGAAAGCGAAACGCGAGCAATCCGTCGTCGATTACGATGATCTCCTTGAGATGTGGCTGAAGCTCCTCACCGACGCCCCCGAAGTCGCGAAGTATTTCGCCAATCGTTTCCGTCATGTCCTCGTCGATGAGTATCAGGACACCAACACAATCCAGGCGCAGATCGTCGACCGACTTTCTACTCACCACCAAGTGATGGCCGTCGGCGACGACGCGCAATGTATCTACTCGTGGCGCGGCGCCGATTTCGAAAACATCATGTCGTTCCCCGATCGGCATCCCGGCACGATCATCCACCGCATCGAAACGAATTACCGCTCGACGCCCGAAATCCTCGCCTTCGCCAATGGCGTGCTCAACGCGCAACCCAAAGGCCGCCACTTCGACAAGGAACTCCGCGCCCACCGCGCGCACTCCACGAAGCCGTGCGTTGTCGCCACGATGGACGACCGCGAGCAAGCCGAGTTCATCCTCAAGCGCATTCACTCGCTGATCAACGACGACGGCGTCGCCGCCAACGAAATCGCAATTCTCTATCGTTCCCACTTCCTCGCGCTTGAAGTGCAACTCGCATTTTCCCGCGCCGGTATTCCGTATCACATCACGAGCGGCGTGAAATTTTTCGAACGCCAGCACGTCCGCGATCTCATTGCGTTGATTCGATTCGTCTACAACCCTAGCGACACTCAGGCCTGGCAACGCATCGCAGTGCTCCTCCCGAAGATCGGCGAAAAAGGCGCGCAGAAAATTCACGCCACCGCTCTCGAACACGCGCGCTTCATGCAGAAGAATTTCATCGATGCCCTCGCGACCGACGACGTGAAGAGCAAGGTCGCGAAGGACGCCAAGGATGACTGGGCAAATTTCTGCGCCTCGCTCCGCCAAGTCGCAGATGCGATGAGCAATCAGACGCCCGCCGACACTGTCACCGTCGCGCTTGACGGTTGGTACGGCGATTATCTGAAAGGCGCGTTCGCCGACTACACGGACCGCATGGAGGAATTGAAAGCGCTGATCGGTTTCGCGAGCCGCTACACCGAGATGCAAGATCTCCTCGCG
>JANYFP010000048.1 GCA_025362555.1 Verrucomicrobiota bacterium | reverse complement strand
GTTGTCCGCCGTGCAGTCGACGCCGGAGCTGACGAGCGGGAGCTGAATGTGGAGGCCGGACTCGGCGTCACGATAGAGGAACAGACCTTGTTCCTTGCGGTTGCTCTTGTCGAAAATAACGAACCGGCCGCTGGTGCGGGGAGCATCGACTTTGACTGAGTCGGGCATGTGCACGGTCTTGGCGAGGCGCGCCCATTGGCAAAGATAACGGGCGGCGTCGAAATTCGCCATGCGCGTCGTGTGGTTGGCGTAAGCTGTCCGCTCGTCGTCGCGAATGTCCAGGAAACCGTGCTCTTGATCGAGGTAGGTCTGGAAGAAATAATAGAACAGACGGCGCAGAATATCGAAATACTTGTTCTTCTGGTCGTCAGGAATCCAACCATCGCGCAGGCCTTGCAGGATGATGGTGATGCAATGCATCTGGCCATACGCGCCAGCCGCACGACCGAAGGCCCAACCGAGACCGTCCGCGCGGACGAGATCGGGCATCATCTTGATGTATTTCTCGGCGTACGTGCGGAGAGTAGGAAGCTTGCGTTCGCGCAGGGCGGAGTTGGCGTGCAGCTGAAGGGCGGAGCGCACGAACACGAGCGACATCACGCCATAAAGATTGAAATGACCGCCGATGCCTTTCTCAGCGTCGTCAAAGAAACCGTTGGAGCTGGTTTGTTCGATGCGCTCGACCATGCGCTCAATGAGGCGCGAGGTTTCGTCTTTCTTCGAGAGGCCAAAGCTGTAACGGCAGACGGCTTTCGCGATGTTGAAGGACTGCCAGTAATTGTCGTAGTCGCTGCGGGTCAGCAGGAGTTTGTCGAGGCGCTGACGGGTCTCTTCGACGAGGCGCTCCCAGACGGGATTACGCTCTTTGGAAGGGCTGAAGGAGAGGAGGCCGAGGGAGGCGTAGGCGACGCCGTTTTCGCCGGCGGGCTCGGTGAAGGCCTGGGCGGTGACGCAGCGGGCGGTGAGATCGATGAGATCGTAGCCTTTAAGCGAGGTCTCGCCGGTGGCGCGGAAATATTCGCCGAGGGCGAATGCGACGTGGCCGGGCTCGTCGGAGCGCGGGCTTTCGCCGGCGATGGCGGTGACGGTGCCGTCAGGATTGATGGAGTCGAGGTTGTGGCTCAGGATTGAGCGAGCCATATCGAGACATTGCTCGGAGAAGCTATTCATTAATCGGAATCGTGTGAAAGGTGGGCGCGGAGGATGAATTATCCCGGTTTTGAAAAGCCGGGGCAAGAGTGAAGTTTATCGGGCGATGAGTTTGATGAACTCTGCGTTCGTTTTGGTCTTTCCCAAGCGGGTGACCATCGTATCGGTGGCTTCCTCGATCTTCTGCTGCACCAGGGCGCGGCGGAAGAAGTGGATGCCCTCAAGAGTTTTCTCTTCCAGGAGCAATTCCTCCTTGCGGGTGCCGGAGGAGGCGACGTTTACGGCCGGCCAAATGCGCATTTCGGCGGCTTTGCGGTCGAGGACGAGCTCCATGTTGCCCGTGCCCTTGAATTCTTGGAAAATTACTTCGTCCATACGGGAGCCGGTCTCGACGAGAATGGAGGCGATAATCGTGAGGGAACCGCCTTCCTCGGTATTGCGGGCTGAGGCGAAGAGTTGGCGGGGGCGCTCAAGGGCTCGGACGTCCAAACCGCCGGTGCCGGTGCGTCCGGAATTCTTGGCGGTGTTGTGAGCGCGGGCGAGCCGGGTGAGTGAGTCGATTAAAAGTACGACGTCCTTGCCGGCCTCCACGAGGCGCTTGGCGCGTTCGATGCAAAGATCCGATACGCGAATGTGGTTCTCGACCGGATCGTCGTTGGACGATGCCCAGACTTCGGCTGGAACGCTGCGCTTGAAGTCGGTCACCTCTTCGGGGCGCTCGTCCACGAGGAGAATCATGACAAAACACTCAGGGTGGTTTTCGATGACGCCGAGCGCGATGTCGCGGAGGAAAGTGGTTTTGCCGGTGCGGGGCGGGGCTACGATGAGTCCGCGGGTGCCTTTGCCGATCGGGCAGAGGAGGTCGATCACGCGGTTGGTCATGCGACCGTCCTTGAGCTCGAGCTTGAGCTGCTCGTTCGGCGTAATCGTAGTGAGGCTGGCGAAGTCCAACGCGCGGCGTCGGGCCTCAATTTCCAAGCCGTCCACTTTTTCGATAAAGCGGATCTTCGGATTCGGGAAGCGCGGATCGGGCGTAGCGGAAGCAGTGACGATGCTGCCCTGCTGCAGATGAAACCGGCGAATCAGTTCGCGCGGAACAAAGGGATCGCTTGGCCGGCGTTTTCCGTGGCGCGTGAGATCGAGTAACTGGCCGTTACGGCTGTTGTCGATGTCGAGGATGCCTTCGACGCGAATGGTATTTTCCGGCGGAGCCGGCGGGGGAGTGGGAGCCTGTGACGTCGCGGGGACGGCGGGCGAATTATCATTATCCATACAAAAACAAGTTTTCGAGCTACCTAAGCTTGACCGCAAAATCCGTCGGGGACATCTCTGAAACGATGAAAGCTTCAACCCCAAAAGAGAAGAAACCAGTGACGGACAAAACGATAACCTCAGTGACACGGGAGAGTCGAATTTTCAAACCCTCAGCCGAGTTCAAGAACCAAGCAAACCTTGGTAGCTTCGAGAGCTACCGTAGGCTCTATAATGAGTCTGTCAACGCTCCAGAAAAATTTTGGGGAAAACAGGCCAATGAGCAACTGGTCTGGCGGAAACCGTTTAAGCAGGTGCTGGATTGGAAGCCGCCTCATGCCAAGTGGTTTGTGGGTGGAAAGTTAAATGTTTCCGAGAATTGCCTCGATCGGCACCTCGGCACCGCACGGGAAAATAAGGCGGCAATTATTTTTGAAGGGGAGCCGGGCGACGTGCGCACCATCACCTACAAGCAGCTGCATTTTCACGTCTGCCGCCTCGCGCACATTCTGGAAAATATGGGGGTGAAGCCCGGGGATCGCATCGCGATTTATCTCCCCATGATTCCCGAGGCCATGATTGCGATGCTGGCCTGCGCCCGCATTGGCGCGGTGCACACGGTGATTTTCGGCGGCTTTAGTGCCGAGGCCATCAAGGACCGCCTTAATGACTGCAAAGCGAAGCTCGTGATTACCGCCGATGGTGGTTGGCGGCGTGGTAAGGTCATCGAACTGAAGGCCAGCGTCGACAAGGCCGTTGAAGGCGCGCCGACCGTGCAGACTGTGCTCGTGGTTAAGCGTTGCGGCAATCCCGTCACGATGGTCGAGGGGCGCGATGTCTGGTGGCGCGAGGCTTGGGAAGGCGCGCCAAATACGCATTCCGCCAAAGCTTTCGATGCGGAACATCCGCTGTTTATTCTCTATACCTCTGGCTCAACCGGCAAACCGAAGGGTGTGCTGCACACGAGCGCCGGTTATCTGCTCGGGGCTAAACTCAGTTCACATTACGTTTTCGATCTCAAGGAAAACGACCGCTATTTCTGCTCGGCCGATATCGGTTGGATCACTGGACACAGTTACGTGGTGTACGGTCTCCTCTCCAATGGTGCGACGGTGTTTCTCTACGAAGGTGCGCCCAATCAGCCTGAGCCTGATCGCTTCTGGCAGATGATCGACCGTCACGGTCTCACGATTCTTTATACGGCTCCCACGGCCATCCGTGCGTTCATGCGTTGGGGCGACAATTACGTGCTGCGCCACAGCCTCAGTTCGCTGCGCTTGCTCGGTTCGGTCGGAGAGCCGATCAGCCCCGAAGCGTGGACTTGGTATCACAAGATGATCGGCAAGAAACGTTGCCCAATTGTGGACACGTGGTGGCAGACTGAGACCGGCTCGATCATGATTGCGCCGATCCCCGGGGCAATTCCCTCCAAGCCAGGTTCTGCGTCAGTACCTTTCTTCGGCGTAGTGCCCAAAGTGGTCGACGAAAAGGGCAACGAAGTCCCCCGCAACACCAGCGGCAAACTCGCCATCATGAAACCGTGGCCGTCCATGCTTCGCACGCTCTGGGGTGATGACGAACGCTACAAGAAAGCTTACTTCTCCGAATTCCCCGATAAGCCCGGAGTTTACTTCACTGGCGACGGTGCCCGTCAGGACAAGGATGGCTATTTCTGGATCGTTGGCCGCATTGATGACGTGCTCAACGTTTCCGGACATCGCATCGGCACCGCCGAGATTGAGAGCGCGCTTGCTTCCCATCCCGCCGTCGCTGAAGCGGCGGCAGTGGGTCGTCCGGACGACCTCAAGGGACAGTCGCTCGTGGTGTTCGTTACCCTCAAGGCAACCCACACCGCCAGTGATGAAATCAAAGAGTCGATCCGCGCCCACATCGGCAAGGAAATCGGCTCGCTCGCGAAGCCCGATCAAGTTCGCTTCGCCGCCGGTCTGCCAAAGACCCGTTCAGGAAAAATCATGCGTCGTCTGCTCAAGGAACTTGCCACCAGCGGTGAGATCAAAGGTGACACGAGCACACTGGAAGACTTCGCCGTCATCTCAGCCTTGAAACAAGACGAAGAATAAGTTTTCGTCAGTCAGAGCAGGGGGCCAACTGCTGAACGGTTGCCCCCATGCTTTTTTTATTTTCCCCAAGCTCAGTCTGCCGTCGCCTAATTGGCCGCGCAGAGACGCGATATCCGAACTGTCGGAGTCGCTACTCGTCGGGTTTCACTTTGCTCGAGCTGCTGACCGTCATTGCGATCGTCGCAACCTTAGCGGGCCTCGTGGTCGGGGTGGGGCGCCGCGCCAGTGAATCGGGCTACACCGCCCGAGCCAAAGCTGAGCTCGCGGTGCTTTCTGTCGCGCTCGAAAATTACCAACGTCTTTGCGGCGATTACCCGCAGACGAACGATGGCGCTCAATTGCTCCAGTCACTTATCGGCCGACGTGGCCCGCATAATGAGGTCCTCACCACGCGCCGCCTGATTGAGACTGATCGTTTCACGACGCAAGGCGTGCTTGATCCGTCCGTGAACTCGTCCGCCGTGCTGATTGATCCGTGGGGTCAGCCTTATCGCTACGCGTACAAATCGCAGTCTCCCTGGAATAATTTCAGTTATGTCCTCTATTCCGCCGGTCCCGATCGCCGTGATTCTCCCACGCTCTTAATCGGCGGCTTGCTCGACCCGATTCCACCCGACAACGCGGATAACTTAGCCGCCACCCACGACTGAAGATGAAAACGAATTTTAAGCCCGTTGCGGGCGCGAGCTTGCGCGCGACACCGCACACTCCGAGTCGCGCG
>JANYFP010000036.1 GCA_025362555.1 Verrucomicrobiota bacterium | reverse complement strand
GGTGCGTTTCGCTCTCGGACCGGGGTCCGCGCCCCCGGCTACATCAGGAATATCCGGCTACAGTTTTATTTATTCTGCATTAGCGCCGATTAGCGGAAATTAGCGGTTAACAAACTGCGTGATGTTACTTGAGAGGATTATTCATTCGATGAAGTCCGCCAATGGATTCCGTCACCTCGTTGTTACCTGAATGCCATAATTCCGTAATCATTCCCCGGTAGGGTCAGCAGGTGAACCTGACTCCTCTCCGACTTCGTACTATTATTCATTCAGCCGCGGCTTTATGTGCCGTCGCTGCCAGTTCGCTGCATGGCGAAACCGCGTTGCCTGATCGCAGCGGCGAGCCTGGGCAGGTGCTGCGGTTGGAGGAAATTGAAGTGAGGGCACCCCGGACTTCCGCCCTGACGCAGGCCCCGACGGACAGCTCGTTGGATGTCCGTCAGCCCAAGTCCATTTTGACGCTGCAGTATATCTCCAACAATGTCGCTCCGACCGCTGATTACGCGACGATTGCCAATCTCGCGCCCAGCGTGGCGAACGTCGAAACGAACGGTCCCGGTCTGAGTGAAGCGAAGCACACGACGATTCGCGGCATCGATGACGGCGGCTACAACGTCACGTTCGACGGAATTCCTTTTGGCGACTACAATACTTTTACCCACCACACCACGAGCTACTTTCCCGCCAAGCTGTTGGGGCAGGTCGTGGTGGATCGTGGTCCCGGTACCGCCAGCACGATTGGCAATGCGACCTTCGGCGGCACGATGGCGCTGTTCTCCAAAGATCCGCGCACCGAGCTGTCGTTTGTGCCCACGCTCAGTTATGGCAGTTACCAGACGGAGCTCGTCCATCTCGAACTGAATTCCGGCCTGCTGTCCGCGCTCGGCAATGCGTCCGTCCTGGGCAGTTACCAGTACATGAGCACCGATGGCTACCGCACGAATTCCGATATGAAGCGCGACACATTTTACCTCAAATATCTGCAACCACTCGGAAAAAACACCATGATCACGGTGTTGAGCAGCGTGAATAAAATCAGCTTTGGCAATCCCGCCACCGTCACGCAGCAGCAGATCGATTTGTATGGCCGTAATTTCGGTTTGAAGGACGACAATGCCGCCAATCACCTGGACCTGCTCAATCGCCGCTACAATTACCAGGATAAGAAAGCCGATTTCGAATACATCGGGTTGGATTCGGGTCTCGGCAACGGCTGGAGACTGGAGAATAAAGTTTATACGTATTCCTACAACAACGAGAGCCATGAAAAACCGAAGGTCGGTTCGGGTGCTGCCGCAGGTACGATGCTCGGCTCGATTAAATTGAATGAGTACCGGACTTACGGTGACAGTCTCGTGCTTTCCAATGAAAGCCCGGTCGGTACATTTAAGACGGGACTCTGGTACGATAAGACCAAGAACCATCGCTACACTTACGGCATCAACTACGATACCACCGGTGCCGAGGCCATCGATCTATCGGCGACCGCCTTGTACAAGGCTGCGGCTCCCGGCGGCAATCCCGCCACTCTCGTCGGTGGCAGCGCGTACAATTACAAGTACCTGCTCGTCGACAATAACACCACGTTCCAACCATTTGCCGAGTTTGAGTGGAACGTTAACGCTGATTTCAATCTCAATGCCGGCGTAAAATACATGAAGTTCACCCGCGATTTTAATGCCACGGTGAACCAAACCGCTTCCCGCCAGGCTCTCGTCGCTTCCCGCTCGGACGCGGAAACGACGCCGTCGTTGACCGGTCATTATACGATCAGCAAGGACTGGTCGGCTTACGCCGAAGTTGCGCAGGGGTTCCAGGCGCCGAGCGAAGGGAATTCGTTCTACGTCAATAACACGAATCTCGGCAGCATTAACATCAAGCCTGAGATCACGACCAACTATCAGGTCGGCACCGTGTTTAAGCAGAACCGATTCAATGCCGACGTCGACGCCTACTACGTTGATTTCAAAAATTACGCTTACAACGGTCCCGCCGATTCTTCCGGCGATCCCCTTTACTACGGCATCGCCCGGGGCGCTTATTACAGTGGCGTGGAATTCGAAGGGACCTACTACGTGGGCGATGGGCTGAGCCTCTACGTCAACGGCTCCGTGAACAAAGCCGTCTTCAAGGGCTCGAAGTTGAAGGTGCCCACCGTGCCAAATAAGACCGGCGCGTTCGGGCTGATCTACGATCATCATTCCGGCTTTTTCGCCTCCTTCACCGAGAAGTATGTCGGATCCTGGACCGTGTATGATGTCATCAGCAATCCCGACATTGCGGGCGGCGGCGCCTCGCGTCAAAAATCGAGCGACAATTACTGGCTGGGTGACGTCTCCGTGGGTTACGGGGCGAAGCTCGGCCACGGTTTCCTGCGCAATTTCAAAGCCCGCTTGCAGGTGAGCAATGTCTTCAATGAGAAGGTTCAGGTGCTCGAGGCCATCGATGCAAATCCGACCAACTTTTACGCGAAGGACACCTTCAATGTTCTCCCGACCCGCAGTTACTTTCTCACGCTTTCGGCGGAATTTTAATCTCGCCACGCAATTTGCCTGACAGTCCTGCCCTCCGGAGCTAAACCGGGGGGCTTTCTGTATCCTATCCTATGAAGAATTTATTTTTCCCTTCCGTAATCCTGGCGTTTTTCGCTGCTCCGTTTGTGTCGGCTGCTCCCGCGCACCGCGTGGTTGTCGTCGTGTGGGATGGGATGCGCCCTGATTTCATCTCGGCGGAAACCACGCCGAATCTTTCGCGGCTCGCTACTGAAGGAGTGTTTTTCGCCCACCATCACCCGGTCTATCTCAGTTCGACTGAAGTCAACGGGACCGCGCTCGCCACGGGAACGTGGCCGGCCCACAGCGGCCTCATCGCGAACGATGATTTTCGTCCGGCGATCGATCCGCAAAAAGCGGTCGCCACCCAAGACCCCGCCGTGGTGAGAAAAGGCGACGAAGTCAGCGGTGATCATTACCTGGCCCGACCGACCATCGCAGAATTGCTGCATGCTCACGCCCTGCCCACCGCCATCGCCGGCGCCAAGAATGTTGTTCTGCTGCACGATCGTGCGATGCGCACCGCCGCTCCCGGAGTTTCCCCGCTGCTCTATCAGGGTGAGACTTTGCCCGCGACGCTCGACGCCGGTTTGATTCAGACGCTCGGCGAATTTCCGAAAACGAGCGCCCGCGATGACAAGTTTTCGCGGGACGAATGGACGACGCGCGCCCTGATTGGCGAAATGTGGAAGACGGAAGTGCCGCCTTATTCACTCCTCTGGTTGTCGGAACCTGACAGTTCGGAGCACGCCACCGGTCCCGGCTCCACCCAGTCGCTGGAAGCGATTAAGAGCAGCGATACAAATCTTGGCCTCGTGCTTGCGGAATTGGAACGGCGCGGATTGCGGGCCACGACGGATGTCTTCGTGGTTTCCGATCACGGATTTTCGACGATCAGCCGGAAAGTGGACGTGGCCGCCGAACTTTCCGTGGCGGGATTCCAGGCGAAACGCGTTGCCCTTGGCGGTTTGAAAAACGGGGAAGTCCTCATCGTGAGCAACGGCGGCAGCTCGCTGATTTATGTGGGCGGACACGATGTTGAGGTCGTCAGTCGTCTCGCGCTTTTCCTGCAACAGCAGGATTGGGCCGGCGTGGTGTTTGCCCGCACGCCCGCGGACGGAACTTTTTCTCTGGCCGAAGCGCATATCGATTCACCCGCCGCGCCTGATCTCGTGGTTTCATTGCGTTGGACGCCGGGCAAGAGTGCGACTGGCACTCCGGGTTTGCAGACCTCGGATCTCTCACCTTCCAGCAAAAAAGCCGGTAATCACGCCAGCCTCAGTCCCTATGATATGCACAACACGCTGGTCGCCGCAGGCCCGGATATTCGCCCGGGGGTGATTGATCCGCTGCCTTCGGCCAATGTGGATGTGGCGCCGACGATTCTCTGGTTGCTCGGCCTGAAGGATGAGGCGCTTAAAATGGATGGCCGCGTACTCAGTGAAGCGCTGACGGTCGAAGCGCCGGCGTTGAAGTCCGTTGAACTCAAGCGTCTTTCCGCCCGCCGTGAAATTGCCGGCGGTACGTGGACGCAGTATTTGCAATTCAGCGAAGTGAACGGAG
>JANYFP010000007.1 GCA_025362555.1 Verrucomicrobiota bacterium | reverse complement strand
TGGTCATCGATGGCCCTGATCCTGACGTTTTTTTATACCGACGTGTACGGGCTCAAGACCGCGGACATTGCGATGCTCGCGCTGCTGCCGCGGTGAACACCAGCATCATCGCAATGTACGTCGCATACGCATAGAGCAGTTTAGAATTGTACGCCAACTCCGGGGTCGTGAAGACCAGCATGATCGACAGGCCGAACGGCACGGAGAAGAACAGCAGGTACGGACGGTAGCGCCCCCACCGCGTCGTGTGCTTGTCGGTAATCATGCCCATCGCGACATCAGCAAAGGCGTCAATTAACCGCGGCAGCAGCGCGAGCATCGCAATGTCCGCGGTCTTGAGCCCGTACACGTCGGTATAAAAAAACGTCAGGATCAGGGCCATCGATGACCAGACGACGTTGACGGCGGCGTCGCCGGCCCCGAAACCGATCTTCTCGAGCACGGTAAGTTTTTGAGTTTGCATGAAATGTGACCGGAGGAGCGCGGTTTACTCGATTTGCGTGCTGACGTAGTCATCGAGCACGGTCGGATCGATGACGGGCCAGAATTGCGCGTCCCAGGAAATTTCGGCGATTTTCAATTTTTGCAGACCGTGATCTGCCGCCTCGTAGGCGTGGAAAACGAGATAATCTTTGCCGTCAAAAGTGTACGCACTGTTGTGGCCCAGGCCCGGCCACGTTTTATTACCGGCCAACACCACGCTGCCACCGCCTTCGGTCAATTTACGGCCTTCTTTGTCAAAGTAGGGACCCGTGACGTTCGTCGAGCGCCCCACCATCAATCGATACGTACTGTCCTTGCCGCGACAGCACAGGCCCCACGAGACAAACAGATAGTAGTAGTCTCCTTTTTTAAAGAAGAAGGGCGCTTCGATTTCGGCCGTTCCCGGCTCGGTATCAGGAATCAGAAACGAACGATCCCGTTTCGCCAACGTCCGCCATTCCTGCGGCTCAGCCAACGCGGTGAGACTGGGCGCCAGCTTCACCAGCTTCAGTCCCGACCAAAAGGAACCGAAACCCATCCACGCGGTGCCGTCGGATTCCAGCACCACGGCGGGATCGATTGCATTCCAGAGATCACGCTCCGGCACGGAATGAAGCACGATTCCTTGATCCTCCCATTTGTAGTCGGGCGAATCGGGATCAAGCGTTTTGTTGATCGTCACGCCGATGGCTGAGGCGTTTTTCCCGAAACCGGAAACAGAATAGTAGAGGAAATTTTTCCCGTCATGGCGGACAATATCAGGCGCCCAAATGTGGCCGTTAAAGGTCGGAGCGACTTGCTTGGCCCACGCTGGCTCGCCGGGGAACACTCGCCCACGCAGCCGCCAATTCTTCATGTCTTTCGAACTGTAGAAAGTAATTCCCGGTCCAGTGCTGAAAAGGTAGAAAGTATCTCCTTCCCGAGCCATGACCGGATCGTGAATGCTGACCTGTTTCGCGTCGGCAGATGTAATCCCAGCCAGAAGCAGCCAGCTCAAAATCCCACGAGCAAAATTGGTGAACTCAAAGTGCATTCAAAATTCAATCTTGAACGTGGCGGAGTGTTGGCTGGGGAGGGAAGAAGGCACCGTGATCACCAACGCCTCAGCCTGCTGCGACCAGGTAAGTTTTTCGCTGCTGCCGAGAAGGCGCACGGTCTGCACCGTCTTGTCGGAGAGTTTGGCATCGCGGCCGAGGCACTTAATTCGGACTTCACCCTCGGGCACGCCGAGGGTGATTGCGTAAAGTGCATCTGCTTTGGTGGTGAAACGGATGTCCTGCGGCGTGTAAACGGTGTCCTCCTTAAAATGACCGGAAGCCGCCACAGTCGGACCTTCACCGAAAATTTTCCATGGCCGGGTGCCGTGGATTGCTTCCCCATTTACCGTCATCCATGCCGCCATCTCGCCGAGGAACTCACGCGGTTCGGGCGGAAGACTGCCGTCGGCGTAGAGCACCACGTTCAGTAACAAATTGCCGTTCTTGCTAACGATGTCGGCCAACATGTGAACGACGTCAGTGGTTGTCTTATATTTGAAGCCGTCACTGTAGAACCAATCGCCGATCGAAGTATCGGTTTGCCAGGGGCGAGGCTGGATACCGGGCATCACGCCGCGCTCAACATCCAACACCCCAGCTTCCGGAATAACTTCGCCGGTTCCCATGTCCTTGAAAGTGTAGACCGCCTCATTTTTCCCGCCGTGCGCCGCACAATTTGAATTGTAGAAATGGGCAAGGAGGCTGCGACCGGTTTCCTCGAATGGAATTCCCCCATCCGTGTAGAGAAAATCAGGATGGTGCTGATCGACAAGATCCTTGATCCGGTTGAACCATTCCCGATGCCATTTTTCATCAGTCGCGTACCAGGAGCGTCCCCAATGAAACGGCTCGTTATGTTCCGGATGGTAGAGATCCGCGTTGGTCGGATCAGCCCCGTCATAGGGAACACCCGGTGTGGGGCCATACTGATCCCAACCGTGACTCGGAGAGAACCAAGCGTAGCTGGGGCCGAGATGTTCGGAGACGCCGAAACGCAAACCAGCGTGCACGGCGGCTTGTTTCCATTCGCCCACGACATCGCGGTGCGGGCCCATCGCCACGGAGTTCCAGCGATGAAATTTTGAATTCCACAGATCGAAATTGTCGTGGTGCACCCCCATGCTGACGAAATATTTGGCGCCCGCTTTGGCGTAGAGCGCCATCAAGGCGTCCGGGTCCCACTTCTCCGCCTTCCACAATGGAATGATATCCTTGTAGCCGTGCTTCGAGGGATGGCCGTAGGTTTTGAGGTGATGCTCGTATTGCGGATGCCCTTGTAAATACATCTGGCGCGCATACCAGTCGCCCTGGCGCGGCACGGCTTGCGGACCCCAGTGCGCCCAGATACCGAACTTCGCGTCGCGAAACCATTCAGGGGTTTGGTATTGCCGCAAAGATTCGACCGTCGGCGCAAATGTTCCCGCCGCAATCGGCTCGGGTGGCGACAGCGGATCGGCGCCGCGGAGAGCTCCTGCGAGGGAGCAGCAGCCAAGCAGGGCGAAGCGTAGCAGGTAACGAAGGGACCGTGAATTTAGCATAGAATTTAGGGGACCGGATTGTCGCGGAATCCGCGGGCTTGATGAAAGTGGGCCAGCGCTCCGCGTCCCAAAACAAATCACTGCCGCGCAATGCGGGCCGGCCGTTGTCCTGCGCGTCATAGGCATGACGGGCGCTCCGGTCCTTCCCAGCGCTCCCCGCCGATTTCGAGCACGGTGCCGGCGCCACCCCAGGGAGAGACACCCGCATTGTCCACGTAGGCACCCCTGCTTTTTGCGGAGCGACCGCAGGCGATCTTGCCAGTGCTCTTCACGCCCGCGCAGCATTTCTCGATGGAGTTAAAGCAGCCGTTCGCGTAAACCAGATTGGGGCTCTCGATGCCGTTTTCCCTCCGGACGATGCAGCGAATGGCTCCCGCTGGCTTCATTGCCGCAGAATCGAGCGTCACGAGCTGAATGCCGTCGAACCCGGAGTCAAAGGCCAGCCAGAGTTTACCGGCGGCATCGGCAGTAAGAAACGGATCGATCACATTGTAGGCATCCAACCCGCTGCGCGAAGTGCTTACCAAGGCGTCGTAGCGCCAGTCGCCTGCGGCTAAACTGGTACAGGATTTCAATCCGATCGCGGAGCTATTCCGGCCAAATTCGGAGACGGAATAATAACACCAGATTCGTCCGACAAATTCCTGTCCGTCCGGTGCCCACACATCCAACGGGCGCATCGCGGGCGCGTATTTCCTCGCGCACGGCAGTTCCGCGGAAAAAAGCGCCGTCGCCTGCGTCCAATTCAATCCGGGCGAGTCGGGATCGAGCGTTTTGTTCACCGTCACGCCGATGGCCGACGTGTTTTTCCCGAAGGCCGACACCGAATAGTAGAGATAATTTTTCCCGCCATGCTGCACGATGTCCGGCGCCCAAATGTGGCCGTTAAAAGTCGGCGCCACCTGTTTCGCCCACACCGGATCGCCCGGGAACACTCGACCGCGCAAACGCCAGTTTTTCAAATCCTTCGAACTGTAGAAAGTAATGCCAGGTCCGGTGCTGAACAAATAATACGTGTCCCCTTCCCGGGCCATGACCGGATCGTGGATGCTGACCTGTTTGGCCGATGCCGGCGACAGACCGCCGGCGAGCATCCATCCAAAAATCAGGCAAATAATTTTGCGGAACCCAAAAGACATAGTGTGCTAAATCCGAAGTGATGAAATCGAAAGTGAAACAGGTAAGCTCAACCGGTCTTGCTGCGGCGACCCGTGCCGGCAGGAGCGCGGTTGCGCGGGGCATCCGCCTGCGATCGCCATTGAAATTGAAGCCGAAAAAGTCCCGTCAACAGTCCTGGCCGAACTGGTGGCGGCGGCTCCCGGTGAGCCACCGCCACAGCGGGTCGAATAGTTTAGTGATCAGAAGCGGAACCGGGCACCGACCGAATAGGTGGTGTCGTAGTTGCGGACGTCACGGTTGAACATCGCGGTCGGTCCGAAACGATCACGATATTTGCTGGCCAACAAATTGGTGGCGTCGAACGTGATCGTGATTTGTTTCGTCAGATCGTAGCTCGCGGAGAAATCCAGTTGCCTGGTCGGCTGCACGTAAACCGTGTTCGGCTGGAAGCCCGGTTGATTGTACGAGTCAATATAGGTGCCGCGCCACGTGTAAGCCAACCGGCCCGAGAATGGTCCCTTTTCGTAGATCAAGATAACATTGTAATTACTCTTGGCCACCTGGGTGATCTGCTGTTGCTGGCCGGGGTGAGCCGGATCCTCAGTCGTGCCGTTGATGCCCGTGTAGTTGAATTGCAATCCAACGCCCTTGAGTGCATCGATCGACAATCCATCGAGGAACTGCTGATACGTGAGCTCAAAGCCCTTGAGCCGGCCTTTGCCGGTATTTTGCGGCCGCGTGATATTGTACGGCGTGCCACTGACGTCCTCCAACTTGGAAAAGCTTTGCACGTAACCCTTGAGTTCACGGTCAAAGAGCGTGGCCGTCACCTGGCTGGTCTTCGCAAAATAGTACTCCAACGACAGATCGTAGTTGGTGGACTTGATTGGTTTCAAATTGGGATTACCACCATTGCCTGAACCAATCTGCGAGGTGGGTCCCGAGTGAGACAACGCCAGCGCCGGATTCAGATCACCGAAATTCGGCCGGGTGAGCGTCTCGGTCGCGGAAAAGCGCATCTGCAATTCGTTCGTGAGGTGGAGCCGGCCATTGAGGGTCGGCAATACTTCCCAGTTGGCATTGGAGTTTGTCGTTTTCACGAACGAGGAATTGATGCTGCTGCCCGTCGCATCCAGGGGATGCTGATAGCCGCTCAGGGCTTGGCGTGTATTGGCGAGGCGCACCCCGAAAACACCGTCGAGGGGAATCGTGCCAAGGGTCGCCTTGTAGTTAGCCTGCGCGTACAGCCCCAGGTTCTTTTCGTCGTCGCTGAAAGTACTCGCCGGATCCGCGGGCGGGGTGCCCAACGGACGACCGCCGGCCTGACGAATCAAGTCGGTGTGTCCAAGCAGAAAGCTTGCGCTCGGCGACCACCATTTCCGGATGTTCATGTCCGCATCAGACACGAAAAGATTGTTGGACGTGACCACGCCGAGACCGGCGATAGACGTAGCTGCCACCGCCGGACCAAAGGCCGGGCCCGGATTGGCCTGATGGAAGTTAACTCCGCGATCACTGTACCGCACGCCGAAGGTGACCGACTTCAAGAAGTCATTCCGCAGGCTGATCACCGCGTCGGTTTTGACCGCATATTGCGCGCTGTGCGCGCGCGACCATTGATCGAACAAATTGGACGCGATGAAATTACCTGGATTCGTGAAATCCAAACCCGAGCCCTGCACCGTGGGATTGGTCCCGTCGTTGTAAGTGATTTTAAAAACCTCCGTCGGGGTATTCGCGATGGTGTCGAGAATCGCGCCGCGAGTTTTCACCGTACTGATGTTGTAGCTGAGTTCCGCGTTGAGCCGGAGATTATCCTGCACCCATTTGCCGCCGAACGCGCCCTGAATGGTGTCGGTTTTATCGTCAAACGCCTGCTTGCTGATAATCGTGTTCGTGGCCGTGGCGGTCAGGCTCTTCACGAAAAGCGCATTGGTTCCCGCACCGTTCTTCGCCTGCGGATCGAGAATATTCACCCCGTCATAACCGGCGGGATAGAGCACCACATTGCTCCGTGTGCCACCCCAGCTGGGAATTCCGATGAAGAAATCCACCGAATGAGCGTTCCGATAGCCGGTGAAGAGGGTTTCGGAATAAAGTTCAACGCCGCTCTTGGTTTTCCACTGGAAGGCCAGTTCCGCGGCGGGCCGCGTCCGTTTGCCAGGAACGATTTGGAAGCCGAAGTTGTCCCCGAAATACCCGGCCTTGCCACTCGCGTCCGTGGCGACGTTGAAATCGAACGGATAGTGCACCCAGTTGTCGAAGATCTGGTCTTCATACTGACGTTTCTGATAGGAAATATCCAGCAATACGCCGAACTCGCCGTTTTCGTTCTTCCAGCGATTGTTGACCAGACCGCTGAGGAACACGCTATCCTTCTTGGCCTGGGTGCTGTACATTCCGCGGGCATTGAGCGCGGTCGTGACCCCCAAGTTGAAATCCAACGGACGGCGCAGCCGCACGTCGATCAAACCCGCCACGCCGCCCTCGATCTGATCGGGACTGGCGGACTTGTAAGCGTCGAGGCCCGCGATCATTTCCGCGGGAATATCCTGAAACGCCACGCCGCGACCGGTGCCCGTGAAGACTTCGTAGCCGTTGAGCGTCGTCTCAATGTTCGGCAATCCGCGAATGACCGGCGTATTGGCTTCACCGGCGCCGCGCGCCACCTGAATACCCGCAATGCGCTGCAAGGCGTCGGCCACCGTGTTGTCCGGCAACTTGCCCACGTCCTGGGCGACGATCGAATCCACGAAGGCCGGAGTTTCGGATTTGATCTGCTGGGCACTGATCAAACTGGCGCGAACGGTTTTAACAACAAAGGCATCGAGGACCACCGAGGCTTCCTCGGTTTTAGGTGACTCGACAGCTTTTTTCTCCTGAGCTTGGACTGGCAAAAGTCCGAACATCAAGGCGAGGGCGGAAATTGAACAAAGCGCACCGATTTTTCCGCAAGGAACGGACATCGGCTGGCGCGACAGGGAGTTTGGTTGGGGGATCATGGGAGGTAAGACAAGTTTAGACTTGGGTGAACGTATTCACAATGAAACGCCGCGAGCGGAGTTTCACCCCTATATGCGCCGTCAATCAACTGAACCCGACACGAGACCGGAAAAATAACGGCCGATTTATTCCGACGCGACTCTCACTTGGCCGCACCGACGCCTTCCGTGCTTTGCACGACGCGCTGCATGGTTCCGTCGGCGTTGTAGTGCAGGAGGTCGATGCACACTGATCGGCGAAAACTCGATCCGGTCAGGGTGCCGCCGTTGTGATAAATAAAATACCACTGGCCCTTGAACTCAATGATCGCCTGGTGATTCGTGTTACAGTTGCCGGCCAGCTCAGTGAGGATTCCCTGAAATTTCCACGGCCCCGTGATGCGGTCACTCGTCGCGTAAGCTGTTTTCTCCGGGAAACCGTAGGCGTAGGACAAATAATAAATCCCCTGCCGCTTGTGAATCCAGGGCGCTTCGGTGTAACCGGGCAAATTCTCCACTTTCTGAATCGGTCCGTCCGCCTCAATCATATTGGCCTTGAGTTTGATGTAGCGGCAACGCTGGTTGCCCCAGAAAAGATAGGCCTGACCGTCATCGTCGATGAACACCGTGGGATCGATATCGTCCCATCCGATCGACACGTCCGTCGTCATGTCATTCGTGATGATCGCGGACCCGCGGGCATCCTTAAACGGTCCAGTCGGACTATCCGACACCGCCACTCCGATGGAAAATCCCGGGATCGTCGCGTGGCTCACCGGCGCGTACCAATAAAATTTCCCGCCGCGTTCGATCACCTGCCCGGCCCACGCGTCGCCCTTGGCCCATTTGAATGCACTGACCGCGAGCGGCGAACCGCGCGACTGCCAGTTCACCATGTCAGTCGAGGAAAAGCAGAGCCACTCCTTCATCACATACCGGTTTTCATTTTCCGGCGCCTCGTCATGACCGGTATAAAGATAAACCGTGCCAGCGTGCATCATCGCCGCCGGATCGGCGGTATGGACATCGGTGATGACCGGATTCGCCCCGCGAAGGGCGAGAGCAAAGCAGGGCAGAATCAGCAGGGCCCGACGGGCGTGACGAAAAAGAACGGGGGATAGGTTCATGAAAAAAGACGGAGAAATGAGCTTGAAACCCGTCAGCGGGAAATTGCCGCAGCCACCCCGGTCGGGTCGCCGGACATCGGCGTGGATTCCACGACCCCGACACTTTCGCGCAGCAGAATCCGGGCAAAAATCCAGTCGAACCAAAACCCTTGCACCGGGGTGCCCACGCGACTCTTGAATTTATTTTCGACAATCTCGCGTCCCTTGCCGAGCTCGCCCAAGGCTTCCTCACCGCGCCCCAACCGCTGGTAACTCATGGCCAAAATCACCCGCGCCGTCGCCGTGCGCGGAGCGTTGGGCTCGGGGTAAGCCAGACACCGCCGGCACCACTCCGCCGCCTTCGCATAATTGCCGGCGCGGTATTCCCAGAGCGCCAAGGAAACCGACAACCAGGCGGCCTGAAACACATCGCCGCCGGCATCCGCCTCCATAAAATTCTTCGTCGTGCTTTCAGCGAATGGATTCAACGCCGCGAGCAGCTTGCGATCCGCCGGTAGAAGCAGGCAAATCTTCACAATGCGGTCCGTCGCCGGACTCGGCGTCTTGGTAAACCGGCTGATGGCCTCCTCGCGAAACCGGTCATAACCGCTCGAATCACCCAGCTCGATCAGCACCGGCCCGCACCGCAAATAGTCCAGCGTGGAAACATCCCAGCCGTCGAGCTGGTTGACCCCGATCAGCAGCATCAGCCGGTCCGCAGCGGGCTTCCACCGGCTTTGCACGGCGTGCCATTCGGCAATCGCCCGCAATACCGCGGCGCCTTCCACGGTGGGCTGGGCAAACGAAATCTCGCTCAACAGGCGATCGGCCTCGGTGAATTTCTCCTGACTCACCAACAGTGCCGCCTGGGTGATTTTTTCCCGGACTTCCGCCTCGTGACGCAACCTGACCTGTTGTTGCTCGGCCGCGACCGCCCGCTGCCGGGCCTCACGCTCGCGCAAAAATAACCAGGTCGACAAGCTCATGCCGATCACCAGCGCCAGGGCCACCGCCCCGCCCGCCGCAAACACCACCCGGTTGCGACGGACCAACTTCTGGAAGCGGTAACGCCAGCCGGACGGACGCGCCACCACCGGCTCATTGCTCAGGTGCCGCTGGACATCCAGCGCCAGCCCGTTGGCCGTCTCATAGCGCCGGCCGCGATCCTTCTCCAACGCCTTCATCACAATCCAGTCGAGATCACCGCGCAGCAACGACACGAGCCGTGCCGGCTCCACCTGGCGCGAAGCCGCCGTCTTTTCCAAATCGCCGACCGACAGCGCATGCAGGCGGGCGGACGGACGCGGCGGTTCCTTTTCGCGCAGCGTGCGGCGCATTTCATCGAGGCCGACCTTGCTCAATTCCTTCGAATCGAACGGCGTCTTGCCGGTCATCAGTTCATAGAGCAACACGCCGAGACTGTAGATGTCACTGCGCGTATCGATATCGAGCCCGCCCATTTCCACCTGCTCCGGACTCATGTAAGCCGGCGTGCCGATCAGCTGGGCGTTCGCCGTGAACAAGACTTCGTCGGTGAGCCGGGCCTCGGTGGCTTTTGAAATCCCGAAGTCGATCACCTTGGGCACCGGCACGCCGTCATGCAGGGCGACCATGATGTTCGACGGCTTGATGTCGCCGTGAATGATTCCCTTCTGGTGCGCGTGCTGGATCGCGTGACAACTCTGAATGAAAAGATCGAGCCGCTGCCGGACATCGAGCCGGTTTTTTTCGCAGTACTCGGTGATTTTCACGCCGCGCACCAACTCCATCACAAAGTACGGCGGTCCCCGGTCCGTGGCGCCGGCATCAAACACGCGGGCGATATTGGGATGATCCATCATCGCCAACGCCTGCCGCTCCGCTTCGAAACGCGCGACGACACTCTTGGTTTCCATGCCCAGCTTGATGATCTTGAGCGCCACCCGCCGGCGAACCGGCTCCTGCTGTTCCGCCATGTACACCACGCCGCAACCGCCCTCCCCGATTTTCTCCAGCAACTTGTAACGTCCGATCAGAGCGCCGATCGGCTCTTCCCCCGGTTGATTTGCCCGGCCCGTTTCCGGCGGCGACATGACACTGGCGGAAAATTGCAGGGCTGCCCCGGGCAGAGTCATGACGGTGCGACTCTCGGCAAAAAAAGACTCGGCTTCGTCACTCGCCGTCAGCAACGCCTCGATCCGTCCGCGCAACGCCACATTGCCGTTACAGCCGCGATCAAGCAACGCCGCGCGCGCCGCCGGATCCGGCAGAATCCGTGCAGCATCAAATAATTCCTCCTCCCGTTGGGTCTCGGCGTTCATCCGTCTGTTATCACCCTAATCATGCGCGTTTTTCACGCAAAACCCGACACAAAAAAGCCAGGGACGCTGGCGCGACGTCTCATTGCTGCGCGCGGATGCTTTGGAACAACCACGCCTTGGCGTAGGCCCAGTGCCGCTCGATGGTGCGCTCCGTGACCGCCATGGTTTCCGCCACCTGCTGATTCGTCAGTCCGCCAAAAAACTTCAACACGACGACCCGCGCCTTTTCCGGATCCTGCAGCTCCAATTTCTCCAACGCGTCATCGATCAGGAGCACCTTTTCGTCCGGTGTCGTCGCCGCGAGTTCGAGCTGTTCCACATCCACCCGCAACTGGTCCCCGCCACGCTTCAGCCGGGATTTCCGTCGCGCATTTTCAATGAGAATTCGCCGCATCGCCAGCGACGCCGCCCCAAAAAAATGCCCCCGATTCTGCCAGCGACAATCCCCGTTGCCAAACAAACGCAACCACGCCTCATGGACCAACGCCGTGGGTTGCAAGGTTTGCCCCGCTGCCTCGTGCGCCATCCGCACCGACGCGTGCCGCCGCAATTCCGCATAGACGAGCGGCAGCAATTCTTCGGAGGCACAGTCCTCGCCCCGCCCAATCGCTTCCAGCACTAGTGTGATCTCGCTCATGGGGTTGAAAATGACACGGGGTGGAAGGGGCGACGCAACAGGTGATACCAGTTAATTCTGGCCGAAAAACACAGGAAATTCCAAGGGATAAAGGGTGATCGAAACGCGATGACAGTCAAACGGTCGGGATAACGAGGGTAAACGCTGAAACCCGATCATTGCAGTCACGTCATAAGGCGCAACCGCCCCTCGCGATTACCGTCAAGTATCGGTCACACTCATTCCTTACTGGCTTTTCAAAATCGATCCGGCTTAACCTCGTTGCAGTCCACCCTATGAAAAAACGTCTCCTGCCCCTCGCCCTCGTTTTAACCCTCTTTTCCCCGTCCGCGGTCCTGATGATGCGCGCCGAAGGAGAAGCCCCCGCCCATAAAGAAGGCGACAAGGCCGTCTCCAAAGAACCGGAGACTGAGTTGGGCAAAGTGATGGAAGACCTCAGCCGCTCCTGGCGGAAATTGCGCAAGCAAGCCGCCGACGCCGCCAGCAACGCCTCCTCCATTGAACTCGTAGCCGCAATCGGGGCCGCCACCGAAAAAGCCGCCACCCTCCAGCCCGACAAAACGAAGGATCTGCCAGAGGCCGACCGCGCAAAATACGTTGAAGGCTACAAGACGAAGATGAAAGAATTTACGACAAAGCTAGCCTCGCTCACCGCCGCGTTCAAAGCCAACGACAACACCGCCGCCCAAGCCCTCATTAAAGAATTGGGCCAGATGCAGCGCGAAGGCCACAAAGAGTACAAACGCCCCGACAAGTAAAACGGGATAACAAATCCAATTCAAAAAAGCGGAGTCGAATGACTCCGCTTTTTTGTGCCCTTTTCGGGAAAACAACCAAGACCAACGCCAATGATAAATAGACTTAGGTAGGGGCGGTTGCAGCAGAGGGCAACGGTCCCGACCTAAAGCCTAACTTTCAATAGCCAGTGGTATAACTCGCGGCGGGACAAATTTTACGCTTGGCGCGAGTCCATCGCGCGATCCTCAATGGTGTGGATTAGCGGTTAACTTTCCGCCGTGTGACTGTAAAGTAGCAGCACTGTTTTCCTGCAACCTCCGTCGGCTAAGATTTCCAACGTGTATACCCTCGGCATTGATTACGGCACAAACTCGGTGCGCGCCCTCGTGGTTCGCTGCGCCGACGGCGCGGAACTCGGCAGCAGCTCCGTCAACTACCCTTCCGGCTCGCAGGGCATCTTGCTCGACCCGCGCGATCATCACCTCGCCCGCCAACATCCGGCCGATTATCTTTTCGGTCTCGAAAAGAGCGTCCGCCTCGCGCTCGCCGCCGCGAAAAAAACGCGTGGCTTCGACGCGAAAAAAATAATCGGCCTCGGCGTCGACACCACCGGCTCCAGCCCGATCCCGGTCGACGCAAATAACGTCCCACTGGCTTCGTCCAAAAAATGGGCCAAGAATCTCCACGCCCAATGCTGGCTCTGGAAAGACCACACCAGCCACCGCGAAGCCGCGCAGATCACCGCACTCGCCGCGCAGCACCGTCCGCAATTCATCGCCAAGTGCGGCAACACGTATTCCTCCGAATGGTTTTGGTCGAAGCTCTGGCATTGCCAAAACGTCGCCCCGAAAGTTTTTGCCGCCGCGTACTCCTGGGTTGAACTCTGTGATTGGGTTCCGTCCGTTCTCGCCGGTATCACCGATCCGAAACTCGTCAAACGCGGGATCTGCGCCGCCGGCCACAAGGCGCTCTACTCCGACGATTGGGCCGGCTTGCCCGACAAGGAATTTCTCACGCTGCTCCATCCGGCCCTCGCGGATTTACGCGACCGCCTCTTCACGAAAGCCTACGACGCCACCGAATCCGCCGGCGCTCTGAGCGCCGAGTGGGCGAAAAAACTCGGCCTGCCCGCCGGCATCCCCATCGCAATCGGCGAGTTCGATGTGCATTACGGTGCCATCGGTTGCGGCGTCGCCGAAGGCACGCTCGTCAAAGTGATCGGCACTTCCACCTGCGATTGCGGCGTCGTCTCCGCCACCAAAAACGTCCCCGATATTCCCGGCATCTGCGGCATCGTCCCCGGTGCGATTCTCCCGGGTTTTTACGGTCTCGAAGCCGGCCAATCCGCCGTCGGTGATATCTTCAAATGGTGGGTCGAGGTCGTCTGCGAAGGCAACGCCGCCCGGCATGCTCGGCTCACTCAGGAAGTCGCGAAACAAAAACCCGGCGCGAGCGGTCTCCTCGCCCTCGATTGGCAAAATGGCAATCGAACCATCCTCGTCGATCCGCTGCTCACCGGCGTCATCATCGGCTGCACTCTCCACACGACGCAGGCGGAAATTTATCGCGCACTCATCGAAGCCACTGCTTTCGGCGCGCGTGCCATCATCGAACGCTTCAAAGAATACGGCGTGCCCATCGACCGCGTCGTCTGCGCCGGCGGCATTGCGGAGAAAAATCCGCTGCTGATGCAAATCTACGCCGATGTTACCGGTTGCACGATGCTCGTATCCGGTTCGAGCCAAGCCTGCGCGCTCGGTTCCGCCGTCTCCGCTGCCGTGCTCGCCGGCGCCCATCCGGACTTCCCGACCGCGCAGCGCAAGATGACTTCCCTCAAGAAAGTTTCCTACAAGCCAAAAGCCGACGCGCAGAAAACCTACAACCAACTCTACGCGCTCTACCGTCAGGTCCATGATTCTTTCGGTGGCCTAAATAAATCCGCCGATCTCTCGCGGGTCATGAAAGACCTGCTGGCGCTGAAAAACTCAACTCCTCACTCCCGTCCCAATTGTAGGAGCTTGCTTGCAAGCTCCTACATCCGGAAAAATCCGCCGTTGCCCGAACCAATCCCCCTCCCCCCTCTCTCGTCCCATGAAAATCCCCTCAATTCAATTCTCCCTCGCACGCGGCCTAGCCGTGCTCGTGCTGTGTCTCGGCGCCGCACTTTCCCTCCGCGCCGCTGAACCCGCCGCGACTCTCACCCTCCACGCCGATCAACCCGGCGCGGTCATCAACCGCAATATCTACGGCCAATTCGCCGAACATCTCGGCACCTGCATCTACGGCGGCATTTGGGTCGGCGAAGATTCCTCTATCCCCAACACACGCGGCATCCGCAACGACGTCATCGCCGCCCTCAAACAACTTCACGTGCCCGCGCTCCGCTGGCCGGGCGGCTGTTTCGCCGATGAATATCATTGGAAAGACGGCATCGGCCCGCGCGAAAAACGCCCCGCGATGATTAACACGCATTGGGGTGGCGTCGTGGAAAACAATCATTTCGGCACGCACGAATTCTTCGACCTCTGCGAACTCATCGGCACCGACGCCTACGTCTGCGGCAATGTCGGCAGCGGCACCGTCCAGGAAATGATGGAATGGGTCGAATATATGACCTCCAACGCCGACTCTCCGATGGCCAATCTGCGTCGCGCGAATGGCCACAAGGAAGCGTGGAAGGTAAAGTATCTCGCCGTCGGCAATGAGAGCTGGGGCTGCGGCGGCAACATGCGCCCCGAGTATTACGCGGACGAATTTCGCCGCTACAACACCTTCGTCAAAAACTATCCTGGCAACAAAATCTACCGCGTCGCGGGCGGCTCCAACGGTGACGACGTCGCCTGGACCGAAGCTCTCATGGCCAACGCCGGCAAACAAATGGACGGCCTCTCTCTGCACAATTACACGCTGCCCACCGGCAACTGGAAAGGCTCGAAAGGTTCCGCCACCGAATTCGACGAAGCGGCTTGGTTCACCACGCTCAAGCACACGCTCCAAATGGAGGACCTGCTCAAGAAACATTCCGCGATCATGGACAAATATGATCCCGAAAAACGCGTTGGCCTCGTCGTCGACGAATGGGGCACGTGGTACGACGCCACGCCCGGCAGCAATCCCGGATTTCTCCAACAGCAGAATACCATGCGCGACGCCGTCGTCGCCGGCCTGAATCTGCACCTGTTCCAAAATCACGCCGATCGCGTGAGCATGACGAACATCGCCCAGATGATCAATGTACTCCAAGCGATGATCCTCACGGATAAAGATAAGATGGTGCTCACTCCGACGTACCATGTCTTCGAAATGTACAATGTGCACCAGGGCGCAACGTCGCTACCCGTCCAACTCACCACGCCGGACTACGTCGTCGGCACGGAAAAAATTCCCGCCGTCAGCGCTGCCGCCTCGCGTGATGCCGCCGGAAAAGTTCACCTCTCGCTCGTCAACGCGAACCCGAACACGCCGATTACCGTCAGCTGCACTCTCGCGGGCCTCACGGCAAAAACCGTCACCGGCCGCGTGCTGACTTCGTCCGCGATGCAGGATCGCAACACGTTCGCCGCACCCGACGCAGTGAAACCCCAGCCCTTCACCGGCGCAAAATTGGACAGTGGAAAACTCACGCTCACGCTCCCGGCGAAATCCGTGCTGATCCTCACACTCGAATAAAAACCCGCGTCCGCCTTTAGTCGCTCCGAATGTAGGAGCTTGCTTGCAAGCGATTCAGCATGTGCCCCGTCCGCGCGCGCTCCGAATCGCTTGCAAGCAAGCTCCTACATCCGAGCCGCTACACTCAAGCTCAGTCCTCTTCAGTATCTCTCAGCTCTCAACTCTTCCCTTCCCTCTCCCTCCCATGAAACTCGCTCCTTCCGAAATCTGGTTCGTCTGCGGTTCGCAGCATCTCTACGGCCCCGGCCCGCTCAAGCAGGTCGCCGCGAACGCCGGAGAAGTCGCCGCCGCCCTCGACAAATCCAAACACATTCCCGTCGACATCGTCTTCAAAGCGCTGCTCACCACACCCGACGAGATCACGCAGCTTTGCCTCGACGCCAACTCCGATCCGAAGTGCGCGGGCCTCATCCTCTGGATGCACACATTCTCCCCCTCGAAGATGTGGATTCGTGGGCTCACCTCGCTGAAGAAACCATTCTGCCACTTGCACACGCAGTTCAATCGCGATCTCCCGTGGGAGACGATCGACATGGACTTCATGAATCTCAATCAAGCCGCGCATGGCGACCGCGAAGCCGGCTTCATCCACACGCGTCTCCGCCTCGGCCGCAAGGTGGTCGTCGGTCATTGGAGCGACGTCGAAGTGCAACAGCGCCTCGGTGCCTGGACCCGCGTCGCTCGCGCCTGGCACGATTGGCAGGGCGCAAAATTCGCGCGCTTCGGCGACAACATGCGCCAGGTCGCCGTCACCGAAGGCGATAAGGTCGCCGCAGAAATCCGTTTCGGTTTTGCCACGAATGGCTATGGCATGGGCGATCTCGCCGCTCGGGTGAAAGCCGTCAACGCGGAGGCCATCGACGCCCTCTGTTTCGAATATGAAAGCACCTACACCGTCGCGAAAGAACTCCGCCAAGGCGGCGCGCGTCACGGCGCGTTGCGCGAAGGCGCCCAAGCCGAACTCGGCATCCGCGCCTTTTTGGAAGAAGGGAATTTCAAGGGCTTCACCACCACGTTCGAAGATCTGCACGGGCTCACCCAACTTCCCGGCCTCGCCTGCCAGCGCCTCATGGCCGACGGCTACGGGTTCGGCGCCGAAGGCGATTGGAAAACCGCCGCACTGCTTCGCGCCATGAAAGTGATCGGCGACGGTTTGCCTGGCGGCACCTCGTTCATGGAAGATTACACCTATCATCTCTCCCCGAAGGGCCATCAGGTGCTCGGCTCCCACATGTTGGAAATCTGTCCGACGATCGCCGTCGCGAAACCCTCGCTACAAATCCATCCGCTCGGTATCGGTGGCAAAGCGGACCCCGTGCGTCTCGTCTTCGATGCACCGGCCGGCCCCGCCCTCAACGCTTCGCTCGTCGACATGGGCAGCCGTTTCCGTCTCATCGTCAATGAAGTCAAAGCGGTCAAAACTCCGAAATTGCCCAAGCTTCCTGTCGCCCGTGCCGTCTGGGAATGCCAGCCCGACTTCAAGACGGCTTGCGCGGCGTGGATCTACGCCGGTGGCGCGCACCACACCGGTTACAGCTACTCGGTCACCACCGAACACCTGGAAGATTTCGCCGAAATCGCCGGCATCGAACTGGCCGTGATCGATGGGGATACGCGACTGCGGGAATTTAAAACCGAGCTGCGCCAAAACGACCTCTACTACGCACTCGCCCAAGGCCTGCGCGTCTGATTACAACCGAAGCACGCTTCCTACCCTATGAACTTACCCCGTTTACTCAGTCTCGGTTTGTCCTGCGCGATGATCCTCAGCACCGCGTGCAGCAAACAACCGACCGCTTCCACCACCACCGCAAACCAAGCGGCGGCCCCAGCCAAAATCAAATTGGGCTTCCTCGTGAAACAGCCGGAGGAACCGTGGTTCCAAGACGAGTGGAAGGGCGCGGAGAAAGCCGCCGCCCAATACGGCTTTGACCTCGTCAAGCAGGGTGTGCAGGACGGCGAAAAAGTCATGGGTATGATCGACAACCTCGCGGTTGCCGGCGCCCAGGGCTTTGTGATCTGCACGCCTGACGTGCGCCTCGGGCCCGCACTCATGGCCCGCGCGAAGCAGCGCGGACTGAAGGTCGTCACCGTGGACGACCAGTTCATCTCGGACGGAAAATTCATGCTCGAAGTCCCCTACCTCGGCATGTCCGCTTCCCGCATCGGCGCCCAACAGGGCGCGGCTCTCGCGGCCGAAATGAAAAGGCGCGGCTGGTCCGCCGAAGAGACCGCCGTCTGCGCCATCACCTTCGAGGAACTCGATACCGCGCGCGAACGCACGGACGGCTCCATCGCCGCATTGAAAGCCGCCGGAATTTCTGCCGACCGCATCTTCAAGGCCGCGCAAAAAACCACTGATATCCCCGGCAGCTTCGACGCTGCCAACGTCTTGCTGACGCAGCATCCCGAAGTAAAACGCTGGCTCATCCTCGGGATGAATGACAGCGCCGTGCTGGGGGCCGTGCGCGCGGTCGAATCCCGCGGCTTCACCGCCGACACCGCCGCCGGCATCGGCATCAACGGCACCGATTGTCTCGACGAATTGCGCAAAGCCAAAGCGACGCCGTTCTTCGGCTCCATGCGCGTCTCCGCCATCGGCGAAGGCTTTGCCACCGCCGAAATGCTCTACAAATGGATCAAGGACGGCACTCCGCCAGCCCTTGATACCCGCACCGAAGGCACGCTCATGACCCGTGAAAACCTCGAAGCGGTCCTGAAGAAAGAAGCGACCGGCGGGTGAGGATGTTGCCGAGCAGATTTCTTGATTCACTCACGCAAGGCACCACCACCAACTCACGGGATCATCCGATCGCGCCGCCAAGCAAGACGATGCCATCCGATACGCCGATGTTTTCCGAATGTAGGTCGGGGTTTACCCCCGACAGCACTCCCGAGCGTCGGGCATAAAGCCCGACCTACAAAGATCTCCAACGGCGACATTTTGTGATCAGGATTGGATCTTCCACGTCTTTCCGCCATTTGTTGATCAACCCACTCTCGTGACCACTGCCGCTCAGCCGTTCCTCCAATTCGAGGACGTCACCAAGACCTATCCCGGAGTCACTGCCCTTCAAGGCGTCAGCTTCGGCGTGCGCACCGGTTCCGTCCACGCGTTGATGGGCGAAAACGGCGCCGGCAAATCCACCCTGCTTAAAACCCTGAGCGGCGCCCACCAACCCACTTCGGGCCAGCTCCTCCTCGACGGCGTGCCGCACGTTTTCAAATCCACCAGCGACGCACTCGCGGCCGGAGTCGCGGTTATTTATCAGGAACTGCATCTCATCCCGGGGATGACGGTCGCGGAAAATATTTACCTCGGCCACCTGCCCGCGCGCCGGGGCTTGGTCAACCGCCAGCAACTGCACGATCAAGCCGCGGCCCAATTAAAACGCCTCGGCGAAGACATCGATCCCGACACCCTGCTCGCGCAACTCCCGATCGGCCAGCGCCAGATGGTGGAGATCGCTAAAGCCCTCAGCCGCGGCGCGCGGGTCATCGCGTTTGACGAACCGACAAGCAGTCTTTCCGCCCGCGAAATCGACAAACTTTTCAACGTCATCCGCGACCTGCGCACGGAAGGCTGCGTCATTCTCTACGTGACGCATCGCATGGAAGAAATTTTTAAATTGTGCGACGCCTGCACCGTCTTGCGCGACGGCCGCCACGTCCGCACGCACGCGACCCTCGACGGCGTCACACCTGCACTGCTCGTCCAAGATATGGTTGGACGCGACATCGCTGATGTCTTCGGCTACTCGCCTCGCCCACACGGCGGACCGGCCCTCGAAGTGACCGACGTGTCAGGGCGCGGAGTAAATTCTCCGATCACGCTCTCGGTGGCGAAGGGAGAAATTCTCGGACTGTTCGGCCTCATCGGTGCCGGCCGCACCGAATTCCTCAAATTACTTTTCGGAGCCGAGCCACTGAGCTCAGGCACTGTGCGCGTGCACGGCCACCCAGTGCCGCTAAAATCACCCCGCGACGCCATCGACGTCGGCCTCGCCTACTGCACGGAGGACCGCAAACGCGACGGTATCGTGCCCATTCTCTCGGTCATGGAGAATTGCAATATCAGCGCGCGCCCCGCGCATCTCCGCGCCGGCTGCCTGATCGATGAGACATGGGAAAAAACGAACGCGCGCCAGCAAGTCGATTCCCTCAAAGTCCGCACGCCGTCGCTCACGCAGCTCATCAAACATCTCTCCGGCGGCAACCAGCAGAAAGTAATCCTCGGCCGCTGGCTCTCGACCAACATTCGCGTCTTGCTGCTCGACGAACCCACGCGCGGCATCGACATCGGCGCGAAAAGTGAAATCTACCAAATCATCTTTCGTCTCGCCCGCGAGGGCGCGGGCATCGTCGTGGTCTCGAGTGATCTGCCCGAAGTGCTCGGCCTCGCCGACCGCGTCGCCGTCATGCGGGAAGGAGAAATTTCCGCCGTTTTAACCCGCGCCGAAGCCACGCCCGAACGCGTCCTCGCCCACGCCCTCCCACTCGAAAAAACCTCCGTCGCCTGATCCATGAGTTCGCCCACCGGTAAATCCGCTTCACCTTTTCTCACCCTGCTCGACCGTGCCGGCATGCAGCTCATTTTGGGCGCACTTATTATTGTGTGCTGGTTGACCGTCAGGAATTTCGGCTCACCAGAGAATATCATGAACCTGCTGCTACAGGTTTCCACCGTGGGCATTGTTGCCACCACGATGCTGTTCTGTCTGGCCTCGGGTAATTTTGATTTGTCCGTCGGCACGCTCATTCCCGCCGGTGGGGTCTTGTGCGCGCTCGTGCTGCGGCACGGCGGCGGCCTTGCGCTCGCAACTGCCACCGCCCTCGCCTTTGGTGCCATCGTCGGATTCATCAACGGAGTGGTCGTCGCCAAATTCAAAATCAACGCGTTGATCACGACGCTCTCGACCATGATGATGGTGCGCGGCGCGGCCTTCGTTTTCGCCGATGGAAAATCAATCGGCATCTCGGACGAAACCATGCTCAACCTCGCCAACTCCGCTTTCCCGGTGATCCACAGCAGCACCGGAACCATTCTCTTTCAAATCACTTTGCCCGTCTGGATCTGCTTGGGCCTATTCGCACTGTTCGGTTTTATTTTGCAGCGCACGACCTTCGGTCGCAACACGCTCGCCATCGGTGGCAACGAAGAAGCGGCGCGCCTCGCCGGCATCAACGTCAACCGCGTCAAGATCACGATTTTCACCTTACAGGGCACGGTAGCCGCGCTCGCCGGCGTTTTACTCGCCGCGCGCCTCGGCATTGGCGATCCCAAGACCGCGCAGGGCAGCGAGCTCTCGATCATTTCCGCCTGCGTCCTCGGCGGCGTGTCACTGAGCGGCGGCATCGGCCGCATGAGCTACGTGATCGCAGGTGTCTTCATCATGGGCATCGTCGAGAACGCGATGAACCTGCTCAACATCGATTCCTTTTATCAATACATCGTGCGCGGTGCGATCCTCCTCGGTGCCGTCATGCTCGACCGCCTCAAGCAACGCAGCTGAACATAACGTTTGCCCGCGAAACACGCGAAAGACACGAAATCGAACAAGCTCCTCAACCCAATCCGCCTCCGATCAGGAGTAAAATTTTGCGCATGTCCACGCTCTCCGTTTTCGCGAATTTCGCATGTTTCGCGGGCCACCCCCTCCCAGTCATTCATCGTTGGAATTAATTTAACTGATCCCCTCCCATGCTCACCGAATTAAAACGCGAAGCCTACGAAGCCAATCTGCTCCTGCCGAAATACGGCCTGATTAATCTCACCTTCGGCAACGCCAGTGCCCTCGACCGCGCGCGCGGCATCTTCGCCATCAAGCCCAGCGGCGTGGACTACACCGTGCTCAAGGCGAAAGACATGGTCCTCGTCGATCTCGAAGGGAAAAAGATCGAAGGAAAATTAAATCCCTCTTCCGACACGCCCACGCATCGCCGGCTCTATCTCGGTTTTGAAAAAGTCGGCGGCATCGTGCACACGCACTCCTCGCACGCGACTTCGTTCGCCCAAGCCGGCCGGGCCGTGCCGATCTTCGGCACCACTCACGCGGATTATTTTTATGGCGAAATTCCCGTCACCCGAAAAATGACGAAACAGGAAATCAGCAACGGCGCCTACGAGTGGGAAACCGGCAACGTGATTCTGGAACGCTTCAAAAAACTTGATCCACTCGATTGTCCGGCGGTGCTAGTTAATCGTCACGCGCCCTTCACGTGGGGACTCACGGTCGCGAAAGCCGTCGAAGTCGCCGTCGCCGCTGAGTGTTGCGCCCACATGGCGCTGATGTCGCTGCAACTCGTGCCTAAACTCGGCGAAATCGAGCCCGAATTGCTGAACAAACATTTCAAACGCAAACACGGCCCCGGCGCCTATTACGGTCAGAAAAAATAGCCGAGAGAGTTTCGGAAAAAATTATTGTTCGGCGTCAGTGGTAGGGGCCATTGCCTCTAATGGCCCTCCGTGACGCAGGCGATTGAGGGCAATCGCTCCTACCTTTCCGACCGATTCAGGATTCTAACTCAACCTGCATCGACCAACTCATGCGTTTGGCTTCGCCCGCCCTGTCGCCACCGCCACCGCCCGGGCGACTTCTGCATAACCAAGTGGCTTAGGCAGCAGCAACGTGACGTTGAGCGCCAGTGCTTCCAGCCGCTCCGCTTCTGAAAAAAATCCGCTGGTCAACACGAAGGGCTGAGCCGGTCGAAGCTCTCGCACGCGGCCCAACAACTGCAGTCCGTTCATAGCCGGCATCGTGAGATCGCTCAAAATTGCCGCAAACTCATCAGGCTGGGCCGCATAGTCCAGCCACGCCGCCTCGGCGTGGTTAAATTTGCTCACGCGATAACCAAGCCGGCCCAAAATCTTTTGCAGCAAATCGGCAATCGCCGTTTCGTCGTCCACCACGAGGATCAGTTCGCCCTTCCCGGTCGGAATAACTTCCGCCCGCTTGACCACCGCCGCACCTGCAGCCGCGGTCGCGGCCGGAAAATATAAATTGAATACCGAGCCTCGCCCGAGCTGGCTATAAAGGGTCACCGCCCCGTCGTGCTGCTGCATGATACCGTGCACCACCGAGAGACCCAACCCCGTTCCTTCCCCCTGCACCTTGGTCGTAAAGAATGGTTCGAAAACCCGCGCTTGAACTTCCGGCGCCATCCCGGGCCCACTGTCCTGCACACTTAACCGGACGTACGAACCGGGGCGCAGACCGGGAAATTGCGCGGGCACCTCGCCACGGACATCGAGGGATTCAGCGCGGAAAATCAACCGACCTGGCGCCCGGCGCATCGCCTGCACGGCATTGGTGCCAATATTCATCAACACTTGGTGCACCTGAACGGGATCAGCATTAATCGCGGGCAAATCGGCGGACAGCTCGACTTCAAACGCCACCGTGCTGCGCGCAAGGGTCTGCAGCAGATTAATGGTTTCATCGATCAACGGCCGCACCGCCACAACCTCGCGACCGGGCGATGACTGCCGGGAAAAAGAGAGGATCTGTCGCACGAGATCGCGGGCACGTTTAGCCGCGCTCATCACTTGCTGCATGCCCTTCGCCTCCGAGTGTTCCGACGGAAGATTCAACAAACACAGCTCGGTATTTCCCATGATGGCCGTGAGCAGGTTATTGAAATCGTGCGCGACACCGCCGGCGAGCGTGCCAACCGCCTCCAGCTTTTGCTTCTGCCGGATCTGCTCTTCTTGGTGTCGGAGTCGGCCGCGCGCCTGAACTTGTTCGGCAATGTCCGTCAACGTGACCAGTGCTCTGCGCCCCAGCGGGCCGACGACCACTCGCAACCAAGGCCCATCTGGACGGTGGTGTTCGAATTCCTCGACTCGCCCCGCCTTGACGGCTGTGCTGATTCGAGCAACCAAAGCCGCATCCGACCCCAACAAGGTCCCAAGATTCATTTCCGTCCGCCGGTCGCCAATCAAGGCCAGCAAACCGACCGCCGCTGGATTGATTTGCTCTGCCACCAAATTTTCCGGCGGACCACTAACGACAATCAGTCCGTCATGAGCCCCTTCGAAAATACCGCGGTGCCGCTCTTCGCTCAGGCGCAAGGCCTCGGCCTGGTAGGCGATCCGTTTTCGCAGCGCGCGTTGTTTGACTCCCGCCCAGATCGCCACCGCCAGCGCCAAGGACAAACCGATGGCCACCGCTCCCATCACCTGCTCCGCCGTGTAGCCTTTGGGCTCGATGTGCCCAAACCATTTCTGATACAAGACGTCGAAACGGCCCGTGCGGACCAAAATCGCGAGTCCTTCGTTAATCTGCGCCAAGAGCACCGGCTGGCCTTTGCGCACCGCAATGCAGTAGCGCACATCGTAACCCTCCACTTTCAACGGCAGCGGACGCAGCCGCTTTAAACCCAAACGTTGCACGAGCACGAGTCCGTTCAGACGGCTGATCATTACCGCATCCCCTTCCCCGCGATTCAACTGGATCATCGATTGCTCCACCGAATCGGCGTACATGATCGAATCAGCCAAGCCCGCCCGCCGCAGCACCGCGTCGCCCAAACTACCCCGATGCACCAACACTCGCCGGCCCTTCAAATCCTCCAACTGCTTTATGGGCCGCTCCCCTTCCCGCACAAAAATCGCCCCCGTCATCGTCAGGTACGGGACGGAGAAATCCGCCTGCCCGTCCCGCTCAGGAAACTGCACGTAGCTTTGCAACAGATCGAGCCGACCATCAACAAAAGCCGGATTGATTTCATTCGTCGGCCCCACGACCCGCTCAAATTTGAGCGCCATATTTTGCTCAATCTCCGCCACCAACTCGTAAGCGAACCCCTGGATCGATCCGTCCTCCTCCCGATACGAGAACGGAAAATTATCCGTCAGCACCCCCACGCGAATTGGCCGCAAATCCGCCGCGGCCAAGCCGGTGAGCAGACTAATCGCCAGACAGACGACGCGGCCCAAACCTGACAAACGCTTGAGAAGCCAATGCATGGGGCTGGAAAGACCCGATCATTAGTCATTCAGGCACTCTGTAACGCAAGCCGCAAGCCATCGGCCGCCCGGGAACTCCAGCGCGATGAACGCACGACCACGCAGTTGCTTTCATCGTCTGTTTTGGTTTCTATTTCGCATCCCGTAGTGCGGTGTCGTACCATGCACTTCCTTCGAATACCTTTACCGGATCACACTTGGGCCGAGCACGTCGCCCTCGCTGCCCCCCGCCGGCAATCTCCCAGATCGTCCACCTCGGACGATTTTACGATCTGAACGCCACGGAGACTACGGACTTTTAGCGTCTCGCGAAACCACGATTTTTTGTTCCACCCGAAAACCCAGTAAATAAAAACGCATATGCCTAAATACGTCATCGAACGCGAAATCCCGGGAGCAGGCAAGCTCACCGCGGCTCAACTCCAGGGCATTTCTCAAACGTCCTGTGGTGTGCTAAAAAAACTCGGCCCACAAATCCAGTGGCTGGAAAGCTACGTGACCGATGATAAGATCTACTGCGTGTATATCGCCCCCGATGAAGCGACCGTCCGCGAACATGCGAAGCAGGGAGGTTTCCCGGCGAACCGGGTCTCCGAAATACGAGGCATCATCGATCCGACTACCGCAGAAGTCTGAAGCAGCCAAATCCCGCGACAAGGTTGGTCACGGCGAGCGAGGGTGTTTGGCGTAGGCAGCGTGCACCTGCTGCGGAGTCGCTCGCAACGGCTCACCCGTGCGCGCCCTATTGCGCACCGCAATTAACGCCGAGTTTCGGCCAATTAGCGCCGCGCCGAGTGATGACCGCCTTGCTACAGTAGGGTCTCTTAACCCACCCAACTATGGCCACACTCACCGATCGCGTCCCACAAAACATCGCTGGCAAGTACTACGTCGATACCTCCTGCATCGACTGCGACCAATGTCGTGCGATCGCCCCTGATTTCTTCGGCCGGAATGAAGACGGCATGTCTTTCGTCAAGCAGCAGCCCGAAACGGCGGAAGAGATCGCCGAAGTGGACGAAGCCACGGAAGCCTGCGCCACTTGCTCCATCGGCAACGACGGGGCGTGAATCGGTCAGCGTCGCCAAGCCCGAACGGATTCCGGTTATTCTGCTGGCCAGCAGAACGCTCCCCCCCCTTTCGATTAAATCAATTCGGCGTCAGCTAGTGTGAGTCGAACTCCAGACCCACGCCGGAGGCAGATTCCGCCACACCGAACCCACTTCCCGGCCACAAAACCGCCTCGCTTGCGCCCCGGGCAACCAAGGCACGTAAGTGAATTGGACCACGCGACACTGGCGGGCACTTGAAATAATCCGCTCGTAAGCCGACAAAATAGCTCCCCGCTGCTCTTCAGTCAGACTGAAAAGCGGGACCGACGAGACGAGTACTAAGGGCTCGCCTGGGACCACCAATTCGTCGAGCAGGTTTTCGACCAAGCCTTCCAAGACGGTGACCTGCGGAAAGCGACGGCGCAGTTGTTGGCAACATTTCGGATCGGCTTCGACGAGCGTAATGGCGGCGGGATCGATCAACTTGATCATCGACCTCGTCAGTGCACCCGTGCCAGCTCCGACCTCGATCAGACGAACCCCGTGATGGTGTGCTGCAAACGCCGCGATCCGCCGGGCGATGTGGTCAGCCAACCGTGGTGAAGACGGCGCGATACTGCCGACTCGCCGCGGCGACCGGACCAAGTGAGTCCACCACGCCATGGAATTCCTCACCGCAACTCCCCCGGTAATTTGCGCACCGATGCCGTTTTTCGTTGATCGTGGAACATGCGTTCGCGCCAGCGAAGCAGCCCGCACCGGCAAAGCAAGGCTGGTCGTTGGCGCGGGATAAGACGCGATCACCGCCCAATCGCGATTCCGTCGCCAAACTGTAGGAGCTTGCTTGCAAGCGATTCCAAACATGGTGCCGTCAACTGGCGCCCTGAATCGCGTGCAACCAAGCTCCGCCGTTGGGCCAAAACCGTGCTCTCCGGAGCGCGAGCAAGTGGCAGACGTCGCATTCGCTCGGTAACGCTGCCTACCGTGACGAAACCTGCGTCAGATCCCACCTGCAGACCCCAGGTTTCCCTGCGTCAGGTCATTTTCACGCCGCGCATGTCACCGGTTTCCATAAATTGACGGTGAAAGGCGAACGCGTTTCGCAGGGATTGAGGGGTTTGTCCGGAATGATTGAGTTCCAGGTATTGCCGCAGCGGTTCCCGGAAATCAGGGTGCGCACAATTATCCGCAATCAGTCGCGCCCGCTCGTTCGGGGACTTCCCGCGAAGGTCCGCGATACCCTGATCGGTGATGATGACCTGCACGGAGTGCTCGCTGTGATCGGTGTGACTGACGAGGGGAACGATGGTACTGATCTTGCCGCCTTTTTGCAGCGCAGGGCAGACGAAAATCGAAATGAAGGCGTTGCGGGTGAAGTCGCCGGAGCCGCCGATCCCGTTCATCATGCTGGTGCCGAGAACGTGCGTACTGTTGATGTTGCCAAAAATATCGGCCTCGATGCCGGCGTTGATCGAGATGATGCCGAGGCGCCGCACGATCTCCGGATTATTGGAAATTTCTTGCGGGCGCAGCACGATGCGGGAGCGATAGAAATCAAGGTTCGAATAGAATTCCTTCGCCATGGCCGGACTGACCGTGATCGCCGTCGTGCTGGCGAACGTGAGTTTACCACTCTGAATCAACTTGAAAACAGAATCCTGCAGCACTTCGGAATACATCTCAAACGGAGGAATGTCGGGATTCTCACCCATGGCGGCGAGGACCGCATTCGCGATATCGCCCACACCGGATTGAATTGGAAGAAATGGTGCGGGAATGGTGCCGCGCCGGCGTTCGGCCGCGAGGAAGTTGGCGACATTCCGGCCAATGCGGGTGGTGGCCTCGTTGGGTTCTTCAAACAGACCGGATTCATCCGCCTGATTCGTTTGCACGACGCCTGCAATGCGCGAAGGATCGACTTTGACGACCGTCGAGCCGATGCGGTCACGAACCGTGTAGAGCGGAATTTCGCGACGGTACGGCGGATCCCGCGGCTCATAAATATCGTGAAAGCCACGGAGCGCGGAAGTCTGGGCGGCATTTAATTCGATAATTATTTTATCCGCGACGTTGCAAAAGGTGTTCGACGCGCCGACGGAGGTGGTGAGGACGATTTCGCCATTGGGGAAAACTTCGCAGGCCTCGACGATGGCGAATTTCACTTTGCCCAGAAATCCGTAACGCACGGTTTGCGGCAACTGAGAGAGATGCATGTCGAAGAACTGAACTTCGCCTGCATTGATTTTCTTCCGGAGATCAGGATTGGATTGATATGGCGTGCGGAAAAGCACCGCGTCGGCCTTGGCCAATTCACCGTCCAGCGAAGGACCGGTGGAAGCGCCCGTGATGACGCCAATCTTGAAGGGGCGACCGGCGGCGTGTTCGGCCTTGGCGCGGGCCGCGATGGCCTTGGGCACTGCTTTGGCCGCGCCGGCAGGGGTAAAACCACTGAAACCGATAATATCGCCATTGCTGACCATCGCGGCGGCTTCGTCAGCCGTGAGAATGGGAAAGGGGGATTTCATACAGTTTGAGTGTAGTTGGCCCGGCCCAACTGAGCACCGCAGCAATTGGCCAGTGAAGCGCATCTTTTGCGCAGGAAGGGGCCTCAAGCGTTTTTTCAACGGTGGGCGGCGGGCATGCACGCGCAAGCGGCAATGCTGAAGTGCCGCCGCTTCGGGTGGAACCGGCCCCCGGATGACGACAGCCGAAAGTAGGAATCCACGAAAAGAGTCGCGGAGGAATTGCCGAGTCCGGCGCGCGCGCGGTGATTTTTTAGCAATCATCTCATAATTGGACGACCGATTTGTGCCGATATCAGAGGGAGAGGGCTCCTGCATGATGCACTTCCTTTTTAGAACACGACGTTTCGGCTCTCGCTCCCCGACCATTCGCTGGGCCCGGGCCCTTTTTGTCCTCGGTCTGCTCTTGCCGGGCGTGACCCTCCTACCCGCCCTCCCCCGCTACCCGAGCCAGCCGGCCTACCCGCTCAGTCACGCCGAAGAAGCGTTCGTCGAGGAATTACAGCAGCGCGCCTTCGGTTATTTTGACGAGCACACGGATCCCATTTCAGGAATGACGCGCGACCGGGCACCGGCCGATGGCAGCCCGAGTGAAGCTCCCTCAAGTATTGCCGCCACGGGTTTTGCCCTCACGGCCTGGTGCATCGCCGATCAACGCGGGTGGCTGCCCCCCGGCGAAGCCCGTCGGCGCGTGCTGAACACGCTGCAATTTGTCGCAACCCAGGCGCCCCACGAACACGGCTGGCTCTATCATTTTATCGATGTGCACAGTGGGCAGCGCGTATGGAAATGCGAGGCGTCGACCATCGACACCTCCCTGTTTTTGCAAGGCGCCCTGGGCGCGCGCGAATATTTCAACGATCCCGCCGTGCGGATTTTAGTCGACGAAATCTATGCGCGCATCGATTGGAATTGGGCCCTCAACGAAGGAGCGACGCTCTCCCACGGCTGGCGTCCGGAGAACGGATTCATCACCCACCGGTGGGACCGTTTCGCGGAATTAATCGGCCTGTATCTCCTCGGGATCGGCGCGCCGGCGCAGGCCTTGCCGGCGGCCACGTGGAAAGCCTGGCAACGCGGCCCGGTCGTCAACTACGCCGGACGCACTTTTCTCCAATGCGCCCCGCTCTTCACTCATCAGTACACCCAGGCGTGGTTTGATTTTCGCGGACTGCGCGATGACGGCATCGACTACTGGCAAAACTCCGTCGACGCCACCCTCGCCCAACGCGAATGGTGCGCCAGCCGCGCCGGAGATTTTCCTCAATGGTCGCTCGAACTCTGGGGCGTGACCGCCTGCGACGGACCCCGCGGCTACACGGTGCAGGGCGGACCGTTCGGCGCCACGGATAAAGTCGACGGCACCCTCGCCCCCTGCGCCCCTGGCGGCTCACTGCCATTCGCGCCCCGCGAGTGCCTCGCCGCACTTAAAAAGATGCGGCTGACCGGCGGTAAAAAAGTATGGGGGCGATACGGCTTCGCTGATGCCTTCAATCCTCAGACCGGTTGGGTTGCACGCGACGTGATCGGCATCGACGTAGGCATCATGCTCGTCATGGCCGAAAATCTGCGCACGGGAATGGTTTGGAAAAATTTCATGCAAGCCCCCGAAGTTCAACGTGGCTTGCACCTCGCCGGGTTTTTGCCGGAAAGTTCCACCCCAATTTCGTCCCACCGAATCATCGCAATGGCACCTTGAAAGCGCGGCGGACGAGTGAGCGTTCGCGTCTGTCCGCCCGCGCGAAATCGCACCCTCCGCTATTCCGCCAGCTCATGACCGGCTCTTTCCGGACCGAAAGAAGACGAGCGCTGCCGGATCAACACCGATAAATCTCTTTCCGGTTCGTCCCGAGAATTGCGCACCGTCAGGATGATCTCGTTTTTTACCGGCATTGCTAAGATCCGATCGAGATCCGAAATCGTCAGGCTGCGGATGCGAGTCCTCTGTATCGCCATTATTTCCATCCCGCGTGCGAGCCCGGCCTGCGCGGGCGCAGATCCCGGAATCACATCCTCGACCCCGACATAACTCAGTCGATCGATCTCACTTTCCACGCTTGGCAGATAAAAAAGCCGCACTTGAACACTCGCCAGCGAGGCAGACACCCGCAGGACCGGCAACTCAAGTACTGCCTCACGTGCCCCGGAAGACTTCCTCGGAAACGCGACCGGAAAACGGCGATCCCCGCGTAGCTGAGCCAACGCCGGATCCGTGTCCAACCGCGAATAATCGTCAAAGCCTAGCTCGACTAACCGAGCGAGCGCGTCAAGGGCGTGCTCACTTTCACCGAGCAGCGCATAAGCCCGAGCGAGGTCCAACCACGTTGATTTTTGCGTGGGCTGAAACTCATTTGCCAACTCAAGCAATGCGATCGCCTTTCGATAATTGTGATCATCAAACGATGAACTCGCTGTCGCCCGGGCCATCATGCGAAACCCGGCAATGGCCCGCCGTACCATACGCCGCTCCGCCGAATCCTCGAACCGATCTCGCTTCTTTTTCAACTCCGCCACCAAACGCTGCTTTCGCCCAGCGCTCGTTTCCGCCGTTTCGGCGAGTTCATCCATCAAGTCCTGCTCCCGCCCCATGAGCGCCCGCTCCGCGCGAAATTCGTCCCGGACCGCCTGACTTTCACCCAGTTCCTTAATCGTCGACATCTGCGGGTCCACGTCGCCGAGACCGGCAAAATCCGCTGCGACCGATTGCAGTCCACGCCAGCGCTCCAAAGCCGGCTTAAGCGGAACCCCCTTCATGCGCGCTCCATAGGACATCCGCACAAATTCGGGATCAATCGGCCGTGTCCCGGTCCGCATCGCCTGCAATTCCAACCACTCCACCGCCTCGGTCATCAACGCCGCCGACGCCCACTCGTGCCCGCCGTTAAATACCACGATCCGATGGGGCGCTTTACGTTCCTCCAGCTCACCATCGAGGCGCACGAGTTCTCCCCAATTAAAATCCTCCGTGCCGGTCGTCCCGAATAAAACGAACGGCACTCGCTGCGGAATTCCCGCCGGCAAAGCTGGGAATCCGGCCGCACACGCAATCACTCCTTGCGCCACCCCCGCCAGCGCGAGCGAAGTCGCCACCCGCGCCCCACCGGAAACCCCAGCCGTATACACGCGGCGCGAATCAATGGAGAAATGCGCGCTCACATCCCGGATCATCGCCTGGCTGGCCGCGACGTTGGCCGCAAACGGCCCGTTGCGCGAAGTGAGTGAGCCAGCCACGATGTAACCATATTTTTCCGCCGCCGCTTGCAATCGCTCCACCGGAATCCGCCCGCGCGCACTGGCATCGAAACAGAAAATCACCGGCCACGCTTTTTCTTTCACGTAATCCGACGGCAAATAGAGCACGTAACTTTGCGCTTCATTTTGCTCGCAACTGACCTTCTCAATTAGCCGTCCGACGAGATCACTTTGGCCGCGCACCGGAATTGGAAGCACGAAAAAAAGGAATCCACCCCAAACCGCACCCGCGGCGAACATCGCGCGGCGCTTAACGGCTCTGGGCTTGAACATAAAAATAGACCAGGGACAGGAAACTACGCATGCCCCTAGTCTATGATTTGCCCCGAGAATCTGCCGGCAAGGAAACTCCAAGCCATCCTGGAGCACACCGACCGGCAGAAAATAGTCCGACATTAAAACCGGCCGCGCACGCCGAGCGTCAGATGCGGCTCACCAAATTCATAGCGATTAAACGGCAGGATAACGCCCTGATTCTCCTTCAAATATCCGCGATAATAATCAATTCGCTGACTATTCATAATATTCCGCACAAGGAAATACACCGAGGCATTCTTGTTGATCGCGTATTCGAACTTCACGTCGGTCGTGGCTTTTTCATCCCGGTAACTGACCAACCGGGTATCGGGCGCGCCGGTGAGCGCATTGCCTTTGGTTCCCGTCACGAACGCGGTGGCGACAAAACCGCCGAAAATGCTTTCCGAAACCCAGTTGGTCGTAGCCGTCACGGAAAATGCCCGATAGCGGTAGTTCAGAATGAAGTTCGCGGTTTTCGGCGATACCGCCCGGAGTTGGGAATAGCGCAGATCCAGATCGTTCGTGTTCACGGCCAGAGCGGTGAAATTCGCCTGAATGCTGAGACCATCAAAGGGCTTCGGTAAGAACGTGAGGTTTTGCGCGTAGCTGATTTCCAGGCCGCTCAGGCGGGAGGTGCCGCCGTTTTCGGTCACGATCCCGGAGCTAAACTCCGCCGAGTTATAGCCGTAATCCGCCGCCACCGCCTGGATATCACTCGCGGTCATACTGCGTTGGACAAAGGCGTTTTTCACGTCCTTCACGTAGCCATAGACACTGAGCACACCGGAGTGCTTCAGGTAGTAGTCGATCGACAGATCGAAGTTCGTCGAAAAATACGGTTTCAATTTCGGATCGGGCACACTGATGACGCCATCGGCCGCCCCCGGAGCACTCTCCGAGGTGATCACCGGGAGGAGGTCAACATAGTCGGGGTGGCCGACGGTGCGACTGACTCCGCCGCGCACGACCACATTCCGATTGGCTTTTGGCGAATATTTGAAGCTCAACGAGGGATACAATTCCGCGTAATCCAGATTAATTTGCGCGAGCTTGGAGCGCTTATTGGCGCGACTCTGCGCTTGAGCATCAATCGTATGATTCTCCCAACGCACCCCGCCAATAACGAGTAATTCGCTGGTCAGATTGGCGTCGGCCCGCAAGTAGCCGGCATTATTTTTCTCATGAAAGTTACGGACATCGTCCGCAGAAACCAGCGTGAGCTTTGAAATAAAGGCATCTTTCACCTTGTACGGATCAACCACCTGGTAGGAACCGAAACCGAAAGCCACATCCTTGGTATAATTCGGATCACTGAGTGCGGTGAGCGCGGAACCGGTGGTCGCGGGAATTGCCCCACGATAGTCGGGGCGGTTAATGTAGCGTTCGACGTCGTCCAGCGCAAAGCCCGTCTGAAGTTTCACCGGCACAGCCAACGCCAGGTCATAGTAATAAACTCCACTCACGCCTTTTTTTGTGTCGATGGCGCTCCACGGACGGGACTGAAAGTTGGTGCCCGTGGTATTGCTGAACGTGTAGTTACTGAGCGAGCGGATCAGATCGAGCGAGACCAGTGTGCCCGCATTCGTGAGCGAAATCGTGGGAAGGTCACCTTGCTGCAAACCGGCAATCGTGACGTTCGTGTAGGTCGCCGCAGAGGGCGACATGGTTTGAGCCGAAGAAATGAAACCCTTGGTGACGTCGCGATACTGCCCGTCAGCGCGGGAAAAATAAGTGGTGAACGAGGCTTTGGCCTTCGAGCTGAATTCGTGACTCAGCGTTCCGTTCACGTGCCACGTCGTGCCGTATTTATTGCGGTAAAGCACACCGTTCGTGATCGTGCCGGCGGGAGCGGTGACCCCCGCACCCGTGCCCGAGGTATAGCTATCACCGTTAGCCGTGGCATTGGTGCCCAGCGCGAAAGTTGGTCCGCGCTGAGTGAAATTGAGATCGTACCAATTCCACTGGCCGGAGACGGAAAGTTTGGTCGCATCACTGATGAAGTAATCGAGTTTGGTCGCAAAGGCTTCGCGGTGGGTCAGTTTCTGTTCACTACGCACCGCGAAAGTACCAAGCCGCGGAGTGGCGCTGAAGATCGAGGGTTGGCCCGCGATGGAGACTTGATTCCACGTAGCCGTGGTGCGCGGCGAGTCGTCGTATTTTTCCGAGAGCCGATAATTAAGATTAAAACCAAATTTCGAATTCACCCGGCGCGCATAGTTAAGATCCAAGCTCGGCCGAATCGTGTATTCCGCTTTATGGCCCCAGACGCCGCCCTGTTTATCAAAATGGAGATTGGTGCTGGGAGCGGACAGTGACGCGTTGTAAGAAAATCGTTGGACACCTTCGCTATCGAACGCACTTTTCGTGACAAAATTCACAAAGCCGCCGGTCGAGCTCGCCGGAAGATCCGGAGTCACCGTTTTAAACAATTCGGTAGTCTCGACGTTATTCATCGCGATCTGCTCAAATTCAAAGCGGCGGGAATCGTCCATCGACGAAGTGCCCGCCATCGGCGTGCCGTCGACCGCGACGATCGTGAAAGCCGTGCTCAACCCCCGCAGGCTGATCCCGCGCGCGTCGTTGACGTTGTAGTCAATCGTGACCCCGGGGAGAAATTTCAGATACTCCCCGACGTTACCTTCACTGACTTCACCGAATTGATCGGCGGCCGCGACCACTTTGGATTGCACGGAAACCTTTTGCAGCGCGATCGCCTGAGCCATGCCTTCCCGCGCCGTACTCACGCGAATGACATTCAGCTGAAGAACTTCGGCTGCGCCAAGACGCACGACGTGCTCCTCTTTATCGCCCGGTCGCACCTGAATTGTTTCCGTTTTTGGTTCCAGGCCCAGGTAGGTCACGAGCAACGTATGGGAACCAACAGTCAATTCCGGGAGCACAAATACGCCGGCGCGCCCTGTGCTCACCCGAATCTCCGTGCCCTGCACGGCAATCTCGGCGCCCTCGAGATATTTGCCTGAAGTGCTATCCAGAACTTTGCCGGAAAAAACCGCGGCCGCCTCGCCGGCTTTGGCCAGCGAAGGCATCGCCCCTGTGATGATCAGCGCAAGACCTGAAGCGCAAAGCCAGCGGCCAATTGGATAAAAAGTGAATCGCACCAAGCGCAAAGCGAGGGCGTGAGCATGCTGTTTCCAGCAAGAAGTAAGGAATAACACGGCGGGGTGGTAGGTTAGGGTGCAGCCAATCCTCGCCGTTAGCGCGTCGCGGAGCGAACGCGCCATGACGGAGAATTTGGCGGGCGAGGTTTATAGGTCCAACTCGGATCGCACTGTGAGAGTACGCCGAAACAATACCTCTCATAAGAGAATCGAACGGGCCGATTTATTCCCACTTTCACCAAATTATTTTTCAGCCGGAGAATTGACGCTGGAAAATTTCCACCCGGGGCAACGAGCGGGCATGTCGCCGCTATTTGCTTGAGTACCCTCTGCCTCAGTTGATCGTTCCAATCGCATGCCGACCGAAGATTTCACTCTGCTGGTGAAAGCGCATTACAAGCCGCTCTTTCGTTTCGCGTACAGCCTGACCCGGAACTCGCCGGATGCTTGCGATCTCACGCAGCAAACTTTTTTGATCTGGGCAAAATCCGGCCACGCCTTGCGCGACGATGGAAAATCAAAATCGTGGCTCTTCACGACGCTCTATCGGGAATATTTGCGGGGAGCTCGCCGCGCACAACGCGTGGAAGCGCTGGAAGACTTGCCACCAGCGGAAGCCGATCCACCGGCGCCGGAGGCGGATTCCTACGTCGGTCGACGCACCGGAGTCGTACTGGAGGCAATGCCGGAAGTCGACGAATTGTACCGGATCCCACTCACGCTTTTTTATCTGCAAGAATCTTCCTACCAGGAAATCTCCGACCAACTCGACGTCCCCATCGGAACCGTGATGTCGCGTCTAGCCCGAGGCAAAGCGCAACTGCGCGCCGCGCTCTCCCGCAAACAAGTCGGATCCTCCCCGCAAAACAGTTAATTCGAAATCCTCTCACCACAAAACACGCATGAAAATCGAGGAGGCCAAATCAATTCTCCACGGCTATCGACCAAATGGGGCGGACGCCGCTAACCCCCACTTCCGCGAAGCCCTGGCCTTGTCCCGCAACGACGCCACCCTGCGCGCGTGGTTCGAAAAACAACAAGCCTTCGACCAGGCGATGAGCGCGGATTTCGAAGCGATCGAAGTGCCCGAGAGCTTGTGCGACGCCATTCTTTCGGCGGCTGATGCCGCCGCCGCAGAAACTCCCCGCTCGCAGTGGTGGCGCGGGCGCCTGGCGATTGGCTTCGCTGTGGCCGCCAGCATCGCCGTGATTCTCACGCTCACGCTAACCTTAAAGTCTCAAGCTCCTCAGTCTGCGGCCGCTAGTCCTTTGGCTGCCTTCGTGATCAGCGACGCGCAGCACCCCGAGACCCATGGTGGCCACGGCGAAGAAGCGGCGGCACTGAATCGCTTGCTCAAACTATCTACGACGCGACTCAGCGATCCAAGGGCCATCGATTTCCCAGTGCTTCATGATACCGGCTGTCGCACCCTGCACCTCGAAAGCCGCGACGTGCTTGAGGTATGTTTCAAACGCAACGGCGCCGGCCTGCACTACTACATCGCCCGACGGACTGATTTTCCAAATCTCACCGCCCCCTCCGCCCCGGCGATCGCCGACCATGCGGGTGTGAGTATTGCGAGTTGGTCGGACCAGACTTATCTCTACCTGGTCGTGAGTCCGACCGGCCGAACCGCCTTGGAAAAAATCCTCTGATCCACTCCAAGGACCGCAGTAAATCCAAAGCGCACCGCAACCCAGCGTGAGCCTAAAAACACCCCGCTGAATCGCCACGAAACATTTCTCAATTCTGGGTGCTTTTATCGCTTTCTTTCGCGGCACCGCCTTGTCAGTTTACCGTGTCCGGTCTGCATTCCCCCTCCCCCATGAAAAACTCCAAAAATCACGGCGAGTCCGCCGCGAAAAACTCTGCCCTCACTTTCAATATCTCGCGGCGCACGTTTCTACAGCGCTGCACCATGATCGCCGCCGCGACCAGTCTGCCGCTCTGGTTTGTCCAGGGCCAGCAACTCATGGCCGCAGAAACCACGAAACTCCCCACGCCAAATAATCGGCCGGGCATCGCCCTCGTCGGTTGCGGTGGCATGGGCAAAGGTGATGCCACCAATGCCAGCGCCTATGGTGATATTCTCGCCGTGTGCGACGTGGACGAAAACCACGCCGCCGCCGCCGCCGTTCAATTCACTGTCGAGGGCCGCGTGCCGACGATCTATAGTGATTTCCGCAAAGTTATGGAGCGGGATGATATTCACATCATCGTCAATGCCACGCCTGATCACTGGCACACCCTTGTCAATCTCGCCGCCGCCAAGGCGCACAAGGATGTCTACGGGGAAAAACCTCTCACCCTCACCATCGACGAAGGCCGCCATATCGTCAAAGCCGTGCACGAAAACAAAATCGTGCTCCAGACCGGCACCCAACAACGCAGCAACCAGCGCTTCCGCCTCGCGTGTGAATTGGTCCGTAACGGTCGCCTCGGCAAACTCCAACAGGCCCGCGTCTGGCTGCCGGCCGGCTTGCGCGCCGGTCCATTTCAATCCTCCCCGATTCCCGCCGGCTTGAACTGGGATTTCTGGCAGGGCCAGGCTCCCGCCGCCGACTACGTGACCGAGCGCTGCCATGCCAATTTTCGTTTCTGGTATGAATACTCCGGCGGCACCATGACCGATTGGGGCGCGCACCACAACGACATCGCTTATTGGGCCATCGGCCTGCTCGCTCCGACCAAAGTGGAATCCAAACACTTATCCGAACCGATCGCTGGCGGCTACAACGCCTACGCTGACTACGAAGTAAATTACACCTACGCCAACGGCATCGGCCTGCAAATCAACACCACGAAAGACGACTCCATTTACGGGGCGCATGTTAATCCGCAAGGTCAGCCCAACGGCATCCGCTTCGAAGGCACCGACGGCTGGATCTGGGTCAACCGCGACGAGATCAAAGCCAGCAATCCGGAATTATTGAAGACGCCGCTGCCCGCTGATGCCGTTCGCCTTTACCAGAGCAAAAATCACATGGGCAATTTCATCGACTGCGTGCGCTCCCGCGATCTGCCGATCTGCGACGTGGAAACGGGACATCGTTCCGCCACCATGTGCCACCTTGGAGCCATCTCGCTGCGCACCGGCAAGAATCTCACCTGGGATTCCACCGCGGAACAATTCGTCGGCGACAACGCCGCGGATGCGAACCGCTACCTCGTGCGTGAAATGCGCAAGCCCTACGATTATTCGTTCGTTGCCTGACGCCAAGCCGTCGGAAAAAGCTGTCGGAGTGGCTTCACGCCCCGATGCTTCGAACGCGTAAGTCCGATCGATAAGGCAAGCCCGCGCGCCTACGCCTCTCAACCGTAGGCCGTGTGCTTGCGTGCGCTCCGCCACGCCTGAGCGGCGCGCCATTTCTGCGTAGCCGAGATTTCCTGTTGATCGTTACCCTCTCTCCATCGACACTCCCGCGCCCTCTGCACCCATGAATATTCGCAAAGCCCTGATCACGGCGGCCAATCCCCGCCAGCGCACTCTTCCCCTGCAAACCTTGGTGGATCGCGACGGTGAATCCAAATCCGCGCTGCAGATTATCCTCGAGGAGGCGGTGAGCGGCGGCATCGAGGAATTCGGCGTCGTCGTTTGTCCCGGCGACGAGATCGCCTACGCCACCGCCTGCGGCGCATTGCGCCCGCGCGTGCGTTTCATCCCGCAGGATGAACCCAAAGGCTACGGTCACGCCGTGCTATGCGGTCGCAAATTAATGGGCGACGAACCTTTCCTCCATCTCGTCGGCGACCATCTCCACGTCGCGCTCGGGGCCACCGGGTGCGCCCGCCAAATTCTTACCGTCGCCGCCGCCGAAAATGCCCCCGTCGCCGCTGTACAACCGACGCGTGAAAGCCTGCTCACTTCCTACGGCGCCATCGGCGGCCGACTCGTCAGCGGTGACAAACAGCTTTATCAAATCGAAGCTGTGCTGGAAAAACCCACGCCAACGCTCGCCGAGCAGCAACTCATTGTGCCAGGCCTGCGCTCCGGTTTCTATCTCTGCTTCTTCGGTCTGCACGTGCTCGACGGAGAAATTTTTTCCATCCTCGACGAACAGCGCGCCGTTGCTCCGGATAAAAACTTCGGACTCTCACCCGCCTTGCACGCGCTCGCCTCGCGCCG